>DMVM01000154.1 GCA_003476705.1 Coprothermobacter sp. | reverse complement strand
CCAGTTTTCACATGCCGGGTCACAAGCGAGGCAGGGGTGTACATCCGGACTTCAAAGCCTTTTTAGGTGAGAATGTTTTTTTACTGGACCTCACTGAAGTGCAGGGGGTTGATTACCTGCATAAACCTACGGGCATTCTCAGAGAAGCTATGGACTTATTGGCGGATGCTTACGGTGCAAAAGAATCGTTCTTTTTAGTAAACGGCAGCACAGTGGGAAACCAAGCTGCTCTCATGGCTGTTGGTGGTCCAGGAAAGAAAATTCTTATTGCACGTAATAGCCACAGGTCGGTGGTTGGCGGGCTCATATTGAATGGTTCCATACCCGTTTATCTCCCTGTAAACGTAGACCCGGAACTGGGAATAACAACAAGCGTTTCACCGGAAGTTCTAAGAGAGTATTTAGACAAGAATGACGTAGATGCCGTGTTTTTAACGAATCCAAATTACTACGGAGTTTCGGGCAATATCAGGGAACTAGTGGATATTGTTCATGAACATGGGCTGCCCATTGTAGTAGATGAGGCTCATGGTGCTCACTTCCACTTCCATCAGGCCCTGCCGCTTTCGGCTGTGGATGCGGGTGCGGATTTAGTGGTGCAATCCACTCACAAAACGCTCTCCTCCATGACCCAGAGCTCCTGGATGCATATGAATGGAGATCTTGTGGATGTTGAGATGTTGAAGGCTGCACTTAGGACACTTCAGAGCAGTTCTCCAAACTACGTTCTCATGGCCAGTTTAGATGTAGCGAGGATGCAGATGGCAACGGAGGGAGCTGAATTGCTTAGTTCGGCGCTTAATGTAGCTCAGTACTTGCGCGAAGCCATAAATGAGATCTCCGGATTGCAGTGCTTCGGCAGAGAAAGGGTAGGGAAGTACGGTATTTTCGATGTTGACCTGACGAAAATAACCATAACTGTGCTTGGTTTGGGCCTTACGGGTTACAAAGTGGAACAACTCCTTAATGACGAGTTGGGTGTGGAGGTGGAACTATCAGATCCGAACAACATACTTGCTTTTGTTACCATTGGCGATGATTACGACAATGCTGACAAACTCATAAAAGCCATGTCGAACCTGTCTGAACGTTTCTTTGGCAAGCTTCCGCCTTTGGAAACTGCTGCTGTTCACACATTTCCTGTGCTGCCCGAAGTAGTGCTTACGCCTCGAGAGGCATTCTTCGCTGAAAAGAAAGTCATTCCGTTTAAGGAAGCTGTAGGCGCTATTAGCGCTGAGTCGGTGGTGCTTTATCCTCCTGGAATTCCCGTTATTGCTCCCGGGGAAAGAATCACCGAAGAAAGCTTTGATTACGTTATGAAAAGGAAAGAAGAAGGAGCGGAAGTACAGGGTACTGCTGATCCGGAGCTGGAGTTCATACAAGTTCTTAAATGAGCTCAAATGTGGCCTTAAAGAGAAGTTTTCTTTTATAATATTAGGGTATGTAGCTGCAAAATTAAATGGGATTTGCGAAGTTAAAAGGCGGTGGTAAGATGGAAGAGTTCTTCGAAGCACTTAGGTCTTTGGAACAAGAAGCATCAGATGTGGTGCACACTTCTTCTGTTCAGGCGCGGCAGAGGGTGGAGGATGCTAGAGAGCGTTTTGCAGAGGAATTTCATGAATTGGAAGAGAACTGCCGTCAGGAGTTAGAAAAAGAGCTTGAAAGACTTTCTCAAGAATGGGAACAGAGGAGACAAGAAGAACTGGAGTCCTACAGCACGCAGCTAGGTAAAATTGGGACAGAATTAGACCAGCGTGCAGGTCACCTTGCGAAGGAACTTCTGGAGTCATTCTTGGGGGAGTGAGAGAGCTTGCCAATCGCAGAGCTGGAGAAAGTATGCTTCTACGTTCCAGAGCGTAACGTGGGGGCATTGAGAAAATACATTTTCAAGTTGTCTGATTTTCACCCGCTGGAGCTTAACCATAATACTTTGGGCGACTTTGCAACCCTGAAGGATCGTCTTGAACGAGTAGTTTCCCTTGGAAGTAAGAGAAAGCCTGATATTTACGCTATGTCCTTGTTAAGTGAGAAAGAAACTATATCCAGTGGTTATATTGAGGTTGGCCCAGTGCTTTCCGAAATTGAAAGGCTCATAGACGAGCAGCAGCTGCTAACGAATGAACTTAACAACCTGAATAAACAGATTTTGGGTCTGGAACCTTTCCAGTGGATTAGCGCTCCATGGGAAGACTCCCACAAGTGGCGCTGGATCAAGGTTGCACTGGTTAAAAAAAGCAAAGCCACATTGAAAATTCTTTCTGATCTTCCTGTGGCTTTCGCTGAGGGAGACAACGCCATCGTTGTGGCTTATTACAAAGACGATGATGAAACAGCAGNNGAGCTAAATGAGCTCAAGATAAAGAAAGAACAACTTACAAAGCACTTGGGTGAAGTGGAAAGCCAGTTAGATACTCTTCTTGAGGAAAACGGAACCCAGATAAGAAAAGCTTTCGATTATTACTCGGTTTCGTTGGAATATGCCAGGTTGGTAAATGGTTCTGTTGATACGCAGTTTTTGGGCGTAGTGGTGGGTTATATTCCAAAGGAGCATTTAAACGATGCTTTGAATGAGGTTAGAGCTCTGGGCGGTGATGTTTTGCTGCTGCCTCCGGAGGAAGATGAAATGTATCCCACAAAACTGGAGAACTCAAGCTTTTTTGAACCATATGAGTCTATTACTTTGATGTACGGACCACCCCGTTATGACGCCTACGATCCAACACCTGCTGTAGCTCTTTGGTGGAACCTGTTTTTCGCTTTCATGCTGGGTGATGCAGGATTTGGTCTCATAATAACACTTGTAAGTTTGTACGGACTCAAGAAGATTAAAAGCATGGAAAAGATCCTAAGGCTTTGTTTGAACGTGGGTATTGGAACCATGATAATCGGCATAATTACATGGAGTTGGTTTTCTACGCAACCACTTATGATCGATGGGAAAGCATTGGGGCTCTTTTACCCGGTGGACGGAAGTGATGTGAACAGCATGCTTGTGTTTTCCTTGGTTATTGGTGTTATGGCGCAGTTTTACGCTATGGGCATAAAGGGGTGGTGGATGCTAGGGAATAAGGACTATCTGGGGTTTTGGTCAGATGTTTTCTGTTGGTGGGGTTTCTTGAGTTCCCTGATTTGGCTACTACTCGGTGGTGGCTCAATTTCAACGTACCTTGCGTTATTCTTTGCGATAAACCTTATCTTGTTTCAGGGGCGAGAGTCGAAGAACTGGATTTCCAGGCTGGGTATGGGGCTTATTGGACTTTATGGCATCATAAGTCCCTATGGTGTGGCTTCTTTTTTGGGTGATGTGCTTTCGTATTCACGGTTGATGGCACTTAACTTGACGGGAGCACTCATGGGGCAGGTATTTAATTCTTTGTCACTTGGTGTGATGAAAAGCGGTTTACTGGGAATTATTTTTGGGGTTCTCATGTTTGTGGTTTTTCAAGTGTTTAACTTTGCTATTTCAGCATTAGGTGCGTTTGTGCACAGTATTAGGTTGGTATTCTTAGAAATGTATGGGCGGTTCTACGAAGGAAACGGTGAGCTTTTCAAGCCGCTCAAAAGAGTCGGAAGGTACTACAGGTTTGAGGAGGTTGATTATGAATGACGATTGATGGGACATCGGTAGCTCTAATTGGTGCTGGTTTGACGGCAGGATTAAGTGCAGTGGGTTCCGCATGGGGTGTGGGTTTAGCGGGGAAAGCAACTAGCGCAGTGCTATCAGAGAAGCCTAATCTTTTTGGACAGATGCTTGTTCTTCAGGCTCTACCAGGCACGCAAGGTTTTTACGGCTTTATAGCTATGTTTCTAGCGCTAGGTAGGATTAATGCTGCCACATCAATTTCTATTGCCCAGGCATTGCAACTTATGGGTGCCTTGCTTCCTGTTATGTTTGGAACACTTATAAGTGCCTACTGGCAAGGAGTAGCGTCCGCTGGTGCTGCACAAATGGTTGCAAAACAGCCCGAGTCCTTTGGTAGGGCCGTAATCATACCCGCATTGGTAGAAACTTACGCTATTCTATCTTTGTTAGCCACGATTATTTTGCTTGGAGGAGTGACTCTTTAGTGGACCTTGACAAGCTTCGCAGCGTAGTTTTTGAGGAAGCTCAGAGGCAAACTGAAGAGATTCTATACTCTGCGGAAGAAGAGATAGCAAAACTGAGGCAAGAACACGAGAAGCGCGTGGAAGAGTTAAAGTTAACCACTGCTCAGCAAAAGAAAAAACTCATTGAGACAGAAACTGAGAGATGGCTTCGGCAGATTGAGTATGAAAAGCGTATGCTCCTTGAGCAAGTCATCGTTCAAGCCATCCAGGAATTGAAAAGTAGAATAGAAGAGGAAATCGTTTCTGATGGCTATGCTCCAAGCTATGTTGATTGGCTAAAGAAACAAGTCCCAGAAGCTGATGAGTGGACAGTTGGTAGGGAATATGGTGGGCTGCAGAAGGCATTTTTAGGGAAGGGGATAAAATTCACAGTTGATGATAGCAAAAAAGTGAAAGCTCGTAAGGGTGATACAGTTTTCGATTTATCGCCTGACGTGGTGGCTAATACCATACTGGAAAGATTTTCACATGAAATCTATGAAGAATTTAAGGGGCTGCTAAAGTGAGAGAAGTATCTGACATTGCAGCCTTGGTGGCAGCTAGGCAAGATAGAGTTTTACCCTTGGAGACACTGGATAAGCTAAGAGTAAACCCTTACTTACTCAATCAGGTTGCATTAAGCCCTGATATCCGAGAACAGATAACGGAAAAAGCTCCTGACGAGGCAACGAATGCATTGTGGAAGGGTTTCTTAGAAGAGCTCGATGAGTTGCTTGGTTTACTCGGAGAGAGTGGACATGCGGAAATGGAAGAATTCTACAGGGCACGCTTTTTCGGTGAAGCTTTTGAAACCGAAAAACTCAAAATGTTACCCTTTGGAGAGTTTCTCTATGAAGCTTTTATGAGCTCTGTGGAATCCTTAAAACGTGGTGAGCAAGGAAGAGACTGGCGTTTAGAATGGCTTAAGTTCCTGGAATACAACTATTTTTCAGGGTCTTTCTTGGCGGGGGTTTTACGTTACATGGAACTACGGTTTCAGACCATTGCAGGAATCAGCTATGCTTTACTCAGAACAGGATAGTTTGTTGGGAGGTCGTCGGATGTGGCTGAAATAGTTGCCTGTGGAAAAAGCGGATTATATGACTTTCTTAGCTTTTCAGGTATACCTGTGGTGGGTGCTGAGGAAATAGACCATATTTTGGCTAGTGCCACTGACACAGTCGTATTGGTTACAGATGGCATCTCTTGTAGTACGGAGCTGATAAGCGATTTGGAGGAAAAGTACGGAACGAAGTTTGTGCCCGTTGTGCTTGACCCCAAACAGGGTGTAGATGTGAGCTCAGCGAGAAGGTTTGTGGAAAGAGCTCTGGGTGTAAAACTTGACAGGTAGGTGGTGATAGTTGGTGCACGGACAAGGATATGTTGTGCGCGTGGCGGGGCCTCTGGTTACAGCAAAGGGCTTGGAAAAGCCCATGATGTATGAAGTAGTGAGGGTGGGCGAACTTAAGCTCTTTGGTGAAATAATCGGAATCGAGAAGGATTTGGTATATATACAGGTCTATGAGGATACGAATGGTCTCCGCCCTGGTGAAACAGTTGAGCCCACTGGCCTGCTGCTCAGTGTAGAGCTTGGCCCTGGGTTAACAGATAACATTTTTGATGGCATACAAAGACCTCTGGAACGCTTAAGGGAAGAAAGCGGAGAGTTCTTAGCTAGAGGCTTTAGTGTGAACGCTTTGGATCGCCAGCGAAAGTGGCATTTTGAACCGTTAGCTGAGGTTGGTGTGGAAGTTGAAGGTGGTAGTTTCTTAGGTGAAGTAATTGAGTCCTCGACAGTGGTTCACAAGATCATGGTACCACCTAATGTGAAAGGTACTCTACAGTGGATCGCTGGGAAAGGCGAATACACGGTTGAGGAATGCATTGCAAAGGTTGAACTACCTGATGGGACTCTACAAGAGCTTCAACTGATGCAGCGTTGGCCTGTGAGAATTCCAAGGCCAGTGAAAGAGAAGGTGTTCACTGACGTGCCCATGCTGACAGGACAGCGCATACTGGATGTGTTTTTCCCAGTGATAAAGGGAGGTACTGCTTGCGTTCCAGGTCCCTTTGGTTCTGGAAAGACCGTGATTCAGCACCAACTTGCCAAATGGTCTGATGTGGACGTGGTGGTATATGTGGGCTGTGGAGAACGTGGTAACGAAATGACCGAAGTTCTCATAGAATTCCCAGAGCTTAAGGATCCACGAACAGGTGGTCCACTCATGGATAGAACCATTTTGGTTGCCAATACGTCAAATATGCCTGTCGCAGCACGTGAGGCTTCTGTTTTTACAGGTATTGCCATAGCGGAGTACTATCGGGACATGGGTTACGATGTGGCACTCATGGCTGATTCCACTTCTCGTTGGGCCGAGGCCATGAGGGAGATATCCACTCGTTTGGAGGAAATGCCCGGAGAAGAGGGGTACCCAGCTTATCTTGCATCAAGAATATCAGCTTTTTACGAACGTTCAGGTTTTGTGAAATGTTTAGGTGCCCCTGAGCGGACAGGGTCAGTAACGGTAATAGGAGCTGTTTCGCCGCCAGGTGGAGATTTGTCAGACCCGGTGGTCCAAGCCACGCTTAGATCCGTTCAAGTATTCTGGGGTTTGGATCAAAATTTGGCTTTTGCACGTCACTTTCCATCTATTAACTGGCTTAACAGCTATTCTTTGTATTTGGACAGAATAGGAGAGTACTACAACAAGAGTTTTGCTACTGATTGGTTGAAGAAACGGAATGAAGCTATGGCAATTCTGCAGCGAGAATCCGAGCTACTGGAACTGGTTAGGCTAGTAGGGTACGATGCTTTATCCACGGAGGAGCAATTGTTCTTGGAAACGGCTCGTTCTTTGAGGGAAGATTTTCTGCAACAAGATGCCTTTGACGATGTAGACAGTTACTGCTCACTAAAAAAACAATATGTCATACTTTCATCAATTCTGCTTGTTCATGAGATTATTCTGCAGCGTATAAGAAAGGGAGAGGACTACGCTTCACTCGTAGCAAATCCCATAAGAGAGCATATTTCTGAACTTAGGTGGCTCAAAGAAGATGAAGTTCCGGATTGGAAACAAATGCAAGATAGTATTGTAAAGAGTTTCTCAGAGGAAGTGAAGGCTCATGATTAGAGAATTTCGCAGTATTTCTGAGGTAAACGGTCCGTTGGTTTTTGTAGAAGGCGTGTCAGATGCTGGCTACGGTGAATTGGTGGAGTTTCAGCTTAACGGAGAAATACGTCATGGTCAGGTACTGGAAACCACTGATCGTTTTTCTTTGGTCCAAGTTTTTGAAGGGACCCAGGGTTTAACTCCTAAGACAACCACTGCCAGATTCTTAGGAAGAGGCCTCACTTTCGGTGTCAGCGAAGGTATCCTTGGTAGGGTGTTCGATGGTTTGGGTGAGCCACTAGATGGTAAGCCACGACCTTTTGTGGATAAATACGTGGATATAAACGGGGCTCCAATAAACCCGGTCAGTCGTGAGTACCCAGCAGAATTCATCCAGACTGGCATTTCAGCCATTGATGGTATGAACACACTGGTACGTGGGCAAAAACTACCCATTTTTAGTGGTAGCGGCTTGCCCCATGCTCGTTTGGCGGCACAAATAGCAAGTCAAGCTAAGGTGCTCTCTTCTGAAGAAAAATTTGCTGTGGTATTTGCGGCCATGGGAATCACATTTGAAGAGGCTAACTTTTTCATTCAGTCTTTTCAGAAAACCGGTGCCATTGAACGTTCAGTTCTATTCCTAAATTTGGCTGACGACCCGACTATTGAACGCATAGCTACGCCTCGATTTGCGTTGACTGCAGCCGAGTACCTGGCTTTCGAAAAGGACATGCATGTACTTGCCATAGTTACCGACATGACGAACTACTGTGAGGCGCTCAGAGAGATTTCTGCAGCACGTAGAGAGGTGCCTGGAAGGCGAGGATATCCTGGTTACATGTATACTGATTTGGCCAGTATTTACGAACGTGCAGGTAGGATTAAGGGTAAAAAGGGTAGTATTACGCAAATACCCATACTAACCATGCCTGAGGATGACAGGACCCATCCCATACCGGACTTGACGGGTTACATAACTGAGGGTCAAATATTCTTATCGAGGGATTTGCAGCATAAGAATATTTATCCACCTATTGATGTATTGCAGTCACTTTCTAGACTCATGCAAAGAGGTATTGGTGAAGGACATACCAGAGAGGATCACTCTGCGGTTTCTAACCAGTTGTACGCCGCTTATGCACGTGGAAAGGAAGCTCGAGAGTTGGAAATAGTTTTGGGAGAAGCAGCCTTGACAGACCTGGACCGATTGTATGTTAAGTTTGCTGACCGCCTGGAGTCAGAGTTTATTGCTCAAGGTGAAGACGAAAACCGTGCTATTGAAGAAACTTTGGCTATTGGGTGGCGACTACTTAGGATGCTACCTAGAAGCGAGCTTAAGAGGATCAGAGATGAATACATAAACAAATACTTACCAAAGGTGGAGAGCTAATGGCATTAGCGGTTAGTCCAAACCGGATGACCCTTCTTGCTCTCAAACGCAGGTACACCATAAGCAAAAGGGGTCTTAAACTACTCAAAGACAAGCTAGAGGCAATGGTAAAAGCTTTCAGGGATCTGTACACGGAGTTTGATAGGGAAAGACGTTACATTGAAGAGCTCATGGAGACCTTTGTTGAGCTACTTAACCAATACGAGTCAGAGACTTCGCCTGCGGTAAGAGACAGGATAAGGAGTATGCAGCTATTTCAGGTAGAATATGAACTCTCTACTAGAATGGTGTTCAACATTAAAGTGCCTTTCCTAGATGTCTCGCTAAAGAGGATGGAGATACCAGACTTGTATTTACAGACAGGTCCTGCCTTCTATAAGGCTCTTAGTGTTTATGAAGAACTTCTTCCTCATCTGTTGAAGTTGGCTTCTCTGAGGAATGCACTGCATATGATGAGTGTGGAGATTGAGAAAACCAGAAGACGAAGTAATGCCTTGGAGTACAATGTAGTTCCGGAACTCGAAAGAACTATTAAGTGGGTACAGCAGTACTTAGATGAAATGGAAAGGAGCCAGACTGTGAGGATAATGAAGGTTAAGAGCATGCTGGAAAAGGAAAGGGGGAATGAATAATGGGATTGGAGGATGCCATTGCGGCAGTGAAGAGGCTGAAAGCCTTGGCAAAAGCGGAAGTGTTAGAATCCGAGGCTTTCGGCCTAAGTGAACAACAGATTACCTTTGCCAAAGAAAGACATCGCTACTACTCATTCTTGCTTAACAGACTAGAGTCAGAGCCTCTTGAAGACGTTATTTCCTCGGTAGAAGAGGAAGCCAAAGAGCTTTGGCACAAGCAAACAAAAACCATTACTGACAAAGCTCGCCTAGTAGCCGCTGAGAGTTTTCTCAGAGCTATAGGTGTCGAGCTGGAATACGAAGAGACACAGTACTGAACATTAACATCTATCACTCATAAGAAAGCGTTACTTTGATACAAACAGGAACTTTTACTTTTATTTAGTATGTCTCCATTTATGTTGCTGTCAATTACTCTGTTTGTTATTAATAGAAAAGTTCTGCCAAGTCGTACAATTCCTTATCGGCCATTTTTACCTGAGCTGCTAGGTCAAAGTTGACTAACTCGAACTTACCACCTGTAAGCGCCACCATTTTACCCGTAATGCCTTGTTTAACGGCGTTGACTAGTTCCACCCCCATCCGTGTAGCTAGCAATCGATCTTGCACAGTTGGGCTGCCTCCTCTTTGCTGATGCCCAAGAACAGTTATACGTGTCTCCATGCCTGTGGCCTCCTGTATTTCCTGTGCTAAAGCGTGTCCAACTCCACCTTCAGCGTTGGGAAGCCAGGGCAGTTTTGCTCCCTCAGCAATGACAACAATGGAGAAGCCTCTCCCTGATTCTCTTCTCCTGTAGATATGGTTCACGATCTTATCTTTTTCCACAGTTACTTCTGGAATTACTATGAAGTCGGCACCTGCTGCAATACCGCCGTAAAGTGCCAACCAACCAGTTGCGCCTCCCATGGTTTCCACAACCATGACGCGGTGATGTGCTTCTGCGGTTGTGTGTAACTTATCAAGTGCTTCAGCAATTGTTGTTACAGCTGTATCAAAACCAATGGTTTCATCGGTGCCATTAATGTCATTATCAATGGTAAGAGGTAAAGCCAAAACAGGAACGTCGTGTTGCGTGAGTAGATCACAGGACGACATTGTCTCTCTATCTCCGAGAACAGCGAGAACGGTAATACGATACCGATCCATGACTTCCCTTATTGTTTGAACTTGAACCTCATCGATGCGTGTTCTGGATGTGCCAAGTATGGTTCCACCCCTCGGCAAAATACCAGAGACGGATTTTGACGTTAGTATGATCACATCGTCACTTAGAAGTCCCGCAAAACCACCCCTTACTCCCAAAACTTCCATGTCCATGTGATACGCACTTCTTACGATACTCCTGATAGCTGCATTGGCGCCTGGTGCGTCTGCGCCTGCAGTCAAAATAGCAATACGTTTCACTTGCATCTCTCCTTTCCTGTAACAAGTTTACAACAGATTTAGCGAAAAAGGACAGTATGCGTTAATGGTATATAAATAATCACTATTGACAAAGTGGTAAAAGGTGGTAATTTATGGTTAATGGGTACTATGAACGTACTTACAGGGGAGTATGAGTACACTTTGGACAGCAAAAGCCGTTTTTTGATGCCTGCTGAATTCAGGGCTTATTTGGGGGATCCAATGTATTTTGTTCGTGGTTTTGAAAACTGCATCTACGTGTACAGCGAGGAAAAGTGGCAGAAGATGGCTGAGGACATACGAAACCTTCCTTGGTCGTCCGATGCGGCTAGGTGGGTAAAGAGAATTTGGTTCAGCTCCTCGCTTAAGGTTAGAACGGATCCACAAGGTCGTGTACTCATACCTCAAGTCTACAGAGAACATGTCTTGCAGTCGGGAAAAGTTGTAGTTTTGGGGTGCTTTGACTACGTGGAAATATGGGATGAAGAACGCTGGAGAACGGAAGCCTCAGAAAAGATAGGATTGTTAAGCCAGTTCCTTCAGGAGGCTAACCAATGACTAACTACATAGAACACAAACCTGCCATGGCTAAACAGGTCGCTGAGCTACTTATCAACATCGAAGAGGGCATTTACGTTGATGCAACTGCTGGTTCTGGCGGGCATCTAGGTCTCTTAGCAAATACTTATCCAGAGGCGTTCTTTATCGGCGTGGACATTGATCATGAGGCGGTGCAGTTTCTTGCTGAGAAGTTCGCAAGCGTGACTAACGTAAGAATAATACGTGGAAACTACGCAGATCTACCAGAGATACTTCATTCCATGGAGATTGCTCAAGTCGACGGTATACTGTTGGATCTTGGTATTTCTATGCACCAAGCACTGTCTGCCCAGCGGGGTTTTAGCATAAAGAATCCTGGCCCGTTGGACATGCGGTTTAGCGTTGATCAAAAAGTAACTGCTTATGAGTTGGTTAACAGCCTAAGTGAAGAACAGCTGGCAGACATCATTTATCGATATGGTGAAGAGAGAAGAGCAAGAAAGATCGCTAAGGCGGTGGTCGAAGCTCGCAAGGTAAAACCACTGGAAACTACTGATGAACTGGCTGATCTTGTGGCCAGGACTGTTGGTTACAGTGGCAGAATACATCCTGCCACGCGGGTTTTCCAAGCTTTAAGAATTGCCACCAATCGAGAATTGGACAACTTGCAAGAAGCATTACCTCGGATTTTCCAAATGTTAAAAGATGGGGGAAGGCTTGCTGTAATCTCATACCACTCTTTGGAAGATCGTATTGTTAAACAGTTCTTCAAAACGTGGGAAGAAGAGGGCAAAGGTTTGCGTCTGACAAAGAAAGTTGTAAAGCCTTCTCTGGAAGAAATTAGTGAGAATCCCAGCAGCAGGAGTGCAAAATTGAGAGTTTTCATGAAAGGGGTTGGGGGAAATGAAAACTAAGCAGCCTGCTTTGGCTGAGAGGCTGGAGTATGTACCAGAGCGTCCAATTCAGAGACGCGCGGAGGCATCTAAATCACAAAAATTGCACCCCCTTGAGAAGTTTCTGTCCCTTCTTATTTTAGTTAACGTTTTATTAACTATGGGAGCAGTTTTCCTCTGTTACAGGCTATCCAGCAGTGTTTTTACTGTAGAATATTTAAGAAGAACAATGCTGGAAACTCAACAGGAGATATGGAAATTGAATACGGACTTAGAGATGGCAACAAATGAAAAAATGCAAGAGCTATTGGGCAATGCTAACTATTCTTATTCCTTAAGCGATATTGGGCAGCGTTAGTCATGTTGGCTTCTCAGTTAGCAAAAATAGTTAACGGGCAATTAGTGGGTAACGACTTTGAATTCGATCATGTTGCTTTCAGTAGTAATGACTGCAACCCTGGAACGCTCTTCATAGCATTACCTGGTTCTAAAACTCATGGTGCTAAATTTGCTGCTCAAGCCATGCAAAATGGCGCTTCAGGGTTACTAACTGATGTAGAGCCAGAGACAAGTAACTATGTACTGGTGACGGACGCATTTGAAGCAGTAAATAAATTAGGGGAAAGCTTAGTTCGGAGCTACAGTGGTAAGATCGTAGTAGTTCTTGGAGCCAGCGGTAAGACCACCTTAAAGGAGTTAGCTAGAAGCCTAGCTCCTGTTAGGGTTTGGAGTAGCTACGGTAACAGGAATACCATCATTTCTCTGGTTACTGACCTTTTCAACGAGAGAGAAAGCGCTTTGAATGCGCCCTACTGGGTACTGGAACTTGGCATTCACGACAAGAAAGACGCAGATAACTTCCTACAGGTTTTCAATCCCTATGCAGCTCTGTTTACTTCATTAGGTGCTGAGCATCTAGAGTTCCTTGAAAACGTGGATGTGGCGGTACGCACGAATTTGAAAGTAGGAATGGCAGCCACGAAGCGTTTCGCCCTTGTGTCAGATGAATACTCTGTTGAAGATGCTATTCTATTTGGGTCACCTCAGACAAGTGCATGGTTTGACATTAGCAGTTTTACCTGTGATGGTTGTACCCTGGGGAAGCTCATATGCAACGGTGAAGAAAAAGACGTGGTGCTTCCATTTTGGGGAAAGCGTTCAGCGCAAAGCGTGGCTGGAGCAGCGGCTTTCTGGGTTTCCGAAGGATTTTGCTTGGACGAGCTACCCTGGGAAAACCTTAACACAATAAACATTTGGGGGCGGCAGCAGCTTACCCGTTGGGGTGACTTATTGATTTTCTTTGATGCCTATAATGCAAATCCTGAAAGCATGAAAGAGTTTTTGGAAGTAGTCAGTGAAGTACCTTATGGTAAAAAAGGTTTAGTCATTGGTGATATGCTTGAGCTTGGCGAATACTCCCATTACTGGCATCGAAAGATTGCTCATTGGCTAAAGAAGTCGGGAATTCAGTACTTAATCTTGGTGGGGAATGAAGTGAAACATACATTGCGCGAACTAGAGAAGGTTGACGGACATGCCATGTATGTTGAATGGTACAGAGATGTAGAAACAGCGAAGTCTTTTTTCATGATTCCTGAGGATATTGAGCTCTTGGGTTTAAAGGGATCGAGAAGAATAGCTTTGGAAAAACTCATTCAGGAGGTTTCCGAAGTTGAGTTCTGATTTTGTAGTTTTTTTTGGTTTTAGCGTCATATTGGGTTACTTTGTATTCTGGAGTTGCCTGCGTCTTGGACTGCGTTGGGGGTTTTATCCGAAGCGAATAAGAGAGTTTTATGACGATCAGTGGAAAGCACACGTGCCGCTGAGTGGCGGCCTGGGTTTTTTACTAATTGGTTTGCTACTTTACCTACGCTTCCGTCATCCTGCGCTGCTAATCGCACTGCTATCAGGGTTAGTAGGCCTTGTTGACGATGTGACAAAAACCCTGCGTCATGGACATGGTATGAAGGCTCGTTATAAGGTTTTTTTACTTGTACTGGTGTCACTGTGCTTTTTTTCCTTTGGCTTTGGGGCAACAAGGGTGGCTTGGAGTTTCATTGTACTATTAGCGACGACTTCAGCTACCAATTTTACCGATGGAGCAGATGGGCTCCTGGGGAGTGTTTTAGTTCCCGTTTTTTTGGTTCTACCGCAGAGCGGGGTTACGGGAGCCTTATTGGGATCTTTAATTTCTTATTTGTTTTTTAATGCCTCCCCGGCTAGGCTTTTTATGGGAGACACTGGTTCGCTTTTTTTTGGCGGTTTTTTAGCTTCGTTTATGCTTTTGCGAGGACAGGAATGGTGGCTCATACTCCTTTGCCTTATCGGTGTAATAGAGGTAGCGTCAGTGGTAATGCAGGTTATCTATTTTAGACTAACCGGTGGTAAGCGCATATTCAGGATGACCCCTATACATCATCATTTCCAAAAACTAGGCTGGAGCGATCCACGTATTGTGTCCCTGTTTACAGGTATAGAAGCTGTTGCTAGCGCATTTTGTTGGGTGGGGTGGAACTGGCCATGGTAAATATTAAACCTGGTTTCTCTCAGGAGCTTATGGGAAAGAACGTGGTCATTTTGGGCTACGGTGTGTCTGGTCAAAGTGCGGAGCTGTTTATTTCACAGCGTGGTGGAAAAGTGTTTATTTACGATGAGAAACCCATAAAGCCGAAGCTGGGCTCCGCTGTTAGTGATGTTTTAAATGAGCACTTCGACCTTTGCGTAACCTCACCTGGCTTTTCATTGGATCATCCTGTACTTAAGAACATAAAAGACCGAGGAGTTCCTGTGGTGGGTGAGTTAGAACTGTCGTTTGACGCAAGCCGCTGGAACTACTGGATAGCGGTCACGGGGACAAATGGAAAGACGACCACCACGTCCTTTATTGGCCATCTACTGAGGACAGCGGGGTTCAAAGTCGTAGTTGGTGGAAACATTGGTGTTCCCGTAACCTCGTTTTTAAATGAACCCATAAGTGAGACGATTATCGTTGCTGAAGTCAGTTCGTTCCAATTAGAAACTGTGCATACTTTCAGGCCACAGGTAGCAGTTTTTTTGAATCTCACGCCAGATCACTTGGACAGACACGGCAGCATGGAAAACTACTTTCAAACTAAGGCAAGAATATTCAAGTTACAACAGCTTCAGGATTTGGCAGTACTGAATGCGGAAGACATATGGGCAAGTTCTTTAATAGGACACCTAAAAAGCCGTACGTTGGCTTTCGGTATTGAAAAAGGCGATTTGCACTGGTCTGACGGTTTCCTAAATGTATTGGGCGCACCTGTTGCCAGTGTTTCTGATGTGAAGCTACGGGGTCGACATAATCTAGCAAACATAGCGGCAGGTGTAGCTGCTTGCTACCACTTATTACCTGATGGTTTCGACTTTGGAAGTGCCATGTCACAATTTTGCGCACCAGAACATCGTATTGAGTTCGTTCGTTCGGTGGGCGGTGTGAGTTTTTACGACGATTCGAAAGCTACAAACCCTGATTCCACTATTGTGGCATTGGAAGCTTTTCAAGAGCCGGTGGTAATTATTTTAGGGGGTAGAAATAAGGGTATGGATTTCACGGCTCTGGCAGAGTTCATAAAGCAAAAGTCTACGGTCAAATGGGCTGTGGTTATGGGAGAATCCAAAGAATCCATAAAGGAATCTCTGCTGGCAAATGGTTTCGAAAACATAAGCGAAGCTGATAGCTTAGAAGAAGCAGTGACTTTGGCTTATGAGATCGCTACTCCTGGTGATGTAGTCTTGTTATCACCTGCTTGCGCATCTTTTGACATGTTTAAGAATTTTGAAGAGCGTGGTGACCGGTTCAAGGAGATCGTGAGAAAACTATGACAAGGTTTTTGCGTGCACTGTTCGGTTTTGCGCTCATAATCGTTGTTTTCATGACAGGGTTATTAACTTGGCAGCCAGGTAGTGTGACGTATAAGGATGTAGTTTTGTACGTTGCAGTAATTGGTGCGGCTTACTGGCTTTCATATGTCTTTTTTTCCCTTTTCGGGAAGGGAGAGCTGCTGAGTAGTTTACAGTGGGTGGTCAGCATTGTTCTGTTTGTTACACTTCTTCTTACGCTTTATATTGGAGAGATGCGATACGGCTCCAAGAGATGGCTTTACGGTGTACAGGTTTCGGAGTTTTCAAAACTGCTCCTTTTACCAGGTTTGTTTAAAAGTTCTGGAACGTATTTCCTAATTGGGCTAATAAGTGCATTCTTGGTTATCTTGCAGCCAGATTTGGGTACTGGATTAATAATTGCGGCATCAGTTCTTATTGGTTCGTTTGTCAAGATGTTAAAAGGGAGAAATACGAACATGATCTGGACTGTTATCATAGCAGCTATTGTTGTTTTGCCTGTTGTTTTCTCTTACTCGTTGGAGCTACGGCAGGGTGTGGTCTCTGGAATAGTTGAAATGCCAATGTTCTATGAGCACTGGGAAGATCGATTCCAAAACTGGGCGGATCCACTCAGGGATCCATTTGGAGAAAGTTATCAGACCTTGGCGGCCTTGAATTCTTTGGGACAATCTGCTGGATTCGGTAAGGGTATAGGGATGTTGACTACATTGCCTGTGTATTGGGCAGATTACGCTTTCGCTGAGCTTGTTAGGAAATTCGGATTGCTTTCTGGTCTGTTGATTCTCATGTTACTGGGGCTTTTGGTTCAGCTCATCCTTAATTGGGGCGGTCGGAGTAAATACTACGTTGCTGCAGTGCTCATGTTACATGTGATTGTTAATCTTTACACGGTGGCAAATGTGCTTCCTGCTACGGGTATTCCTTTGCCTTTTGTTGGTAGAGCGCTTCAGAACTCTGTGGTGCTGTCGGCTCTTACGGGAGCGGCTTTGGGAGAGGCAGCTTAACATGATACTTGTGGCGGGTGGAGCTAGTGCTGGGCACAATATACCTGCTCAAATAATGGGGAATGTTCTAGAAGAAGCAGGTTTTGACGTGACCTTCTACAAGCCAAATGAGAA
>DMVM01000044.1:6586-10515 GCA_003476705.1 Coprothermobacter sp. | reverse complement strand
CTTCTACCACCAATATAGGTAGCGACGTTTTGGAATTTGTAACAACTGCCACGAAAGCTAGTCTGGGAAACGTAACTGGAAAGTGGGTTGCAGTAAAGAATAGTCATTGGTACGTGTCAGATGGCTCTTTTATTTATACTGACTATGGGAAGAATGCCGTGAGTTTGTCAAAAGGAATTTACGTTGGGAAGCTGTGGTATGTCGACAGTGTGTGGTTCTTGGAGTACAGCGATGGCATGGTTCATCTTAGCTCCCTTAAAGGTAACCAGGTTTCTTTAATAGGGACAGACAAATCTGATTTTGATAACATTGTTGATTTTACGGCTTATTCTTCAGAAAAAACTGCTACAGCTTTAGTGCTCGTTGAGGATGGGATGCACATCTACAGTGGTGAAAACTATTTGTCACTAAAAAGAAGCGTTGGCTATCCCAGTGGTTATAAGTATTTTGGAACAGTTGGTAGAGATCCTCTAACGTTTTTGGTGAGCAACGGCAAGGATGTCAAAATTCTGCGTGTAAAAGGGGAAGTTTTGGAGAGCGTTGGCAGCGTTGATTCTTCTCGGTGGGCAATGTTCTATGGCAATCAGGTGTATACTATTGACGGTAGCGTATTTCATACTCAGTCAGTTGATTTACAACTTCCGTTTACTGCAAGTCGCGTAGTTGCCATTGATGGAAATAACGTATTGCTGAAACAACCGTGTGAACTATTGGAAGTAAGACCATAACACATAGCCAAGGAGGTAGGTAAAGATGAAAGTTTTGGAAGGTTTAAAGTATTCGAAGGAACACGAGTGGGTAAAGGCTTTGGAAGGCAACAAGGTTTCAGTAGGTATTACGGACTTTGCTCAGGACGAGCTGGGAGATATTGTATTCGTTAACCTGCCAGCAGTGGGTCAGGAAATTAAGGTGGGAGAGACGTTAGCTTCACTAGAGTCTGTGAAGTCTGCAAGCGATGTATACAGCCCTGTTTCAGGAAAAGTGGTAGAAGTTAACGAGAAACTCAAGAACTCCCCAGAACTCATAAATGATGATCCTTATGGAGAAGGATGGATTGCGGTTATTGAATTGAGTGACGTCAGTGTATTAGACACATTGATGAGCGCTGAAGAATACAAGCAATTCATTGGAGAGTAATCAACGAAAGTGTATGTAGGAGGGAAATAAGTGGATTTAGTTACGATACAGAAGGAGATTCAAAACAAGAAGATCTTTGAGCTGCGTCAAATAGCGAATCAGCTTGGCGTCAAAAACGTAAAGACTATGACAAAGCAAGAACTCATTGATGCTATATTAAAGTTGGCTGAAGCAGAACTAGAGAGTGAGCAAAAGCCAGGTGAGACTAAACCTCAAAGTTCCGCTCAACCTACAGAGCTTAAAGAGAAGGGCGCTGCCCATGCGGGGAAAGAGGAAAGTGCACCTACTGCCAGTACTGAGCACAGGGGTGCTGGCATACTGTATTTCCCCGATGAACAGCAGGGTTACGCGCTGCTTAAGAGCAAATTTGGACCCACAGGTGTGGACATTTATCTGTCCATATCACAGGCGAGGAAGTTTAAACTCCGTGAGGGTGATTATGTAGAAGGTATCATCCGTCCACCACGCGAAAAGGAAAAATACCCGGCTTTACTTCGCATTGAAAAAGTGAATGGAATACCTGTCGAGAAGATAGCAGATCGTGTCAAGTTCGATGAACTTGTTCCTGTATTCCCTAATGAACGCTTTAAGTTGTATTTGGGACCTCAGGAAATAACTAACAGAATGATTGATCTGTTTGCACCCATAGGGAAAGGGCAAAGGGGACTGATCGTTGCACCGCCAAAAGCTGGAAAAACTACAATCCTGAAAAAAATAGCTCAAGCAATTACTACTAATCATCCCGAAGTCCACGTAATCATACTTTTGGTTGACGAAAGGCCTGAAGAAGTAACAGACATGATTAGGTCAGTACCAGGAGCAGAAGTTGTGGCATCGACTTTTGATTTACCACCGGAAAACCATATACAGGTGGCTCACATTGTTCTGGAGAGGGCAAAGCGTTTGGTAGAACTTGGTAGAGACGTGGTTATTCTGCTTGACGGTATAACTCGTCTGACTAGGGCATATAACCTTGTTATCCCACCTTCTGGAAGAACTTTGTCGGGAGGGCTCGACCCAGCATCCATTAGGGGTCCCAAACATTTCTTTGGAGCAGCTAGGAAAGTGGAGAGTGGAGGTAGTTTAACCATATTAGCCACGGCTCTAGTAGAAACGGGATCGCGGATGGACGAAGTAATCTTTGAAGAATTCAAAGGTACTGGTAATATGGAACTCATATTGGACAGAAAGCTTGCAGAACGTAGGTTATTCCCAGCAATTGACATTAAGAGATCAGGAACTAGGCACGAAGAAAAACTCTATTCACCGGAAGAGTTGGAAGCCATATGGAAACTCAGAAGAGCTATAGCTGGTCAAGAGCTTGAGAATGCCGTCGAGGAAGTTATAAAGTTTTTGGCGAGAACAAAGGATAATGTTGAATTCTTGGAACAGATTAACAGGCTGCAGATTCTGTAAAAGAGGTTGAAATCCACTGTGAGTGATATCAAAGTAAAACTGCTTTCGTGGACGAATGATCCCGAGAAGATAGTTGGCTATGCAGCTAGGATTTGCTATAGCCCTGAGGAGCCTTTGAAACTTCTCGAGAACCTAGGGTCAGAGCAGATCCAAAAAAGCATTAGAACAGTGAAGAAGAGAGGACATCTTAGTGTGCTGGAACATGCTTCTTTTACTTTTCTCGTAGATGGCTGCTCTAGAGTTTGTACCCATCAATTGGTAAGGCACCGGCTGGCCTCATATTCTCAGCGTTCACAGCGTTATGTGAACGAGGAAGATGAAGAATACGTGGTACCTAATACTATTGCGAAGGACTCAGGCGCTCTGGAAGCTTATCAAAAGCACATGGATGAAAGTAAAGAACTATATAAACAGCTTTTGGCTATGGGTATACCAAAAGAGGATGCTCGGTTTGTTATACCTCAAAGTGTAAGAACAACCATTGTTGTCACCATGAATGCGCGGGAGCTATTGCACTTCTTTGGTTTGAGGATGTGCCGAAGAGCACAATGGGAGATAAGAGAAGTTGCATCACTGATGCTAAATGAGGTTAAAAAAGTGGCGCCGACAATATTTGAGGATGCAGGTCCAGAATGCATATCAAAGGGATTCTGTCCAGAAGGTAACGCCAAATGCTACGAAGAGGTAAAACAGCAATGGAAATCATAACTCAGGATGGATGGTTAGAAGTAATAACTGGATGCATGTTCTCAGGAAAAACCGAAGAATTGGTAAGAAGGCTCAGAAGAGCCGTTATAGCTAAGAAGGAGACCATCGCCATAAAGCCGGCTTTAGACACGCGGTATGATCTGGTAGCTGTGGTTTCTCATTCAGGTTTTAGCTTCAATGCTATTCCAGTTGAAGATCCCAAAAGCATTCTAGGTATGGCAAAGCATGTTGAAGTGGTAGGCATCGATGAAGCTCAGTTTTTCACGGGAGAGTTGGTGCCTGTCATACGCGAGCTGCTGCAGAACAAAAAAAGAGTTATTGTAGCTGGCTTGGACCTAGATTTCAGAGGAGAGCCTTTTGGCATTATGCCAACCTTGTTGGCATTAGCAGACGAAGTCACCAAACTCCATGCCATATGCAGCGTTTGTGGAAACATTGCCACCAAGACGCAAAGGCTTATAAATGGAAAACCAGCCCGATATGATGACCCCACCATCTTGGTTGGAGGACTGGAAGCGTATGAAGCAAGATGCAACTTGCACCATGAAGTTCCCGGGAAAACGCTTACGCTTTTCAAGGAGTGATGATTTTGGCCCTAGATAATATTATTCGTGCTATGGAAGAACATTACCAGTCTTTGGTAAGAGATCTTGAGAATCCTGAGATTG
>DMVM01000044.1:0-6563 GCA_003476705.1 Coprothermobacter sp. | reverse complement strand
ATTGAATCAGCAAAAGCTATCCTCGAAGAACCTGGAGAAGACGAGCTTAAAGAACTAGCAGAAGAGGAACTTCGAGATCTAGAAGAGATTCTTCCTCAAAAAGAAAAGGAACTAAAGCTGTTGCTGGTGGAACCTGACCCTATGGATGAGAAACCAGTCATTGTTGAGATTAGAGCTGGTGTAGGCGGTGAGGAAGCAGCTTTGTTTGCCGGAGATCTTTTCAGAATGTATACTAGGTATGCTGAGAGAAAGGGTTGGAAGGTGGAACTAGTTGACTCTAACCCCACAGATCTTGGTGGATTCAAAGAAGTTGTTTTCTCAGTGGAAGGAGATAGGGTATATTCGCGGCTCAAATACGAATCTGGGGTTCACCGCGTTCAAAGGGTGCCTGAAACAGAATCCTCTGGAAGGATTCACACATCAACTGCGACGGTGGCAGTTTTGCCAGAAGTAGATGAGGTAGAAATTGAAATAAACGAGGAAGACTTGGAAATAGATACTTTCAGAGCAGGTGGACATGGTGGCCAAAATGTGCAGAAAAACGAAACCGCCGTCAGAATAAAGCATAAGCCAACGGGTATAGTTGTTACTTGTCAAGACGAAAGATCCCAGCTACAAAACAAAATGAAAGCACTCAAAGTGCTCAGGGCAAAACTTTACGAGCGTCAGCTCGAAGAGAGACAAAAAAGCATGTCAAGCTCCCGTAGATCACTCATCGGATCAGCCGAACGAGGAGAAAAAATACGGACGTACAACTTCATGCAAAATAGGGTAACAGACCACAGGATCAATTACACAATCTACTATTTGGACAGGTTTTTAGACGGGGACTTGGAAGAGATGATAGACGCATTGGAAACAGCAGATAGGGAAAACAGGCTGCTGGAAATGGATGAAAGCGCTTGATTTATTCAAGACGTTAAGATGTTCTGCCTCATCGGATGTTCCAGATTCCACCATTTACAACTTAGTAAATTATATTTTCGGTGTTAGCAAAATTGATGTTGCTCTTAACAAAGACATTATTGTCGATGAAGGTGAGCTCAGGAGGGTTGTTTACCTACTTGGTGAGAATGTGCCTTTTGCGTACATCACTGGTCACGAGGCGTTTTATGGAAGAGACTTTTACGTATTGCCAGGCGTTTTCATCCCGCGTAATGAGACAGAGCTCCTGGTGGAACTTGCGCTAACAGAGTCGTTCAATTCTTTTCTGGACTTCGGAAGCGGTAGTGGTGCAATTGCTATCTCTTTGCTCTTGGAGAATACTAAAAGCCAAGGCGTTGCAGTAGAAATATCACATGTAGGCCAACTGTGTACGAAATACAACGCAGAGAAATTTGAAGTAAAAGACAGACTTTCTATTGTTAGTACTTTGCCCGAAAATGGTATGTTTGATCTCATCATTTCCAATCCACCGTACGTCGCTTATGAATTGTTCGAAGACGTGGATTACAGCGTAAAAACCTTTGAACCTCTTCAAGCGGTATTCGCCGAAGATCCTGTTATGCTTTTCCGTAATATCTTGACCTACTCTTTGTCTCACTTGTCTCACACGGGCAGAGTAATACTCGAAATAGACAGCTATGTGGAAAGCGAGCTGAAGGAACTTGCTTTATCCCTGGGCTTCCTTTACGAAGTTACTAAGGACCTTTCACAATTCGATCGCATTTGCACTCTCTCTGCAAGTTCGTGACTTTTTGCATGTCATGTGCACGTTGAAGTCTTTATTATCACTGTACTATATTGGCCTCGGGTATTTTGGTATGAAACGAACTTGAGTTTTACCCAAAAATGGTCGGTAACCGAAAATAACACAGCAAGAATAAGCCTGTCGAATAAGGATTTTTTCTATTCCAACTGTCAATACAAGCCTCAGTTGCTACTCCTATTCCTTTAGAAAGGCAAGAGTTTTCTTACGCAGGTTAATTGCAAGTCTTATAGATGGTTTTGGACACTTCCTACTCATAAAAAATACTTGATTGAGACCGTACCTCTGCCGCCATTTGATTATCGTCGTAAGTTGTGTTAAAAGAAAAGATTTTAGTTAAAACAAGGCGGCGTGGGGGCCGCCTTGTTTTAACTTTTATATGTGAAGACCTATCGCACCCGGGAACGCGTAGCCACATCGAAGATAACGGCAATAGCAAGAACTACACCTAGGATGATGTATTGAAGTGAAACGTCTACACCCAGCAACAACATACCATTTTGAAGTGTCTGCATGACGAAGGCACCTATGAGTGAGTTAACAACTTTTCCTACACCGCCTGCAGCAGATACACCGCCTATGTATGCGCCGGCGATAGCGTACAACTCGAACATGGTTCCAGCAGTGGTCGTGGCCGATTTTAATCGTGAAGCGAAGAGAACTCCAGAGAGGCCCGCTAGCATTCCCATGGACATGAAAACAATGAGTATGATCTTTTTCACATCAATACCGCTGAGTTGAGCGGCCTCTGGATTGCCGCCAACAGCATAAATGTGGCGACCCAGAACTGTTCTTTCTGTTATGAAATAGTAGATCATTGTTACAGCAAGAACTATGAGCAGTGTCCAGGAAATTCCATTGTAGGCTGCAATTTGCAGCGTTATGTAAAGCAAACCAACTGTAATAAATATCATTTCCAATATGAACATGTCAACGGGTATGGGCTCAATTCCCCTTTGGATTTGACGGCGACGATTGGATATGGAAGACCAAATTATGGCTACAACGGCAATAATACCAAGGAAAAGGGTAAGCTTATGGTAGCCCGGTAAGAAGTTTTCGAGACCAGGTATGTCTGGTATGAATCCGTTTCCTATGGCATTAAAGGTTTCATTTCTTATGATTATGGTACCCATACCACGTGTGGCAAGTAGTAAAGCTCCACGGTATGCCATCCATCCCGCGAGGGTAGCTATAAAAGATGGAATACCCAAGTAGGCAACCAAAGACCCATTAAGTAAACCGGCTAATGCACCTAAAAGTAGCACTACTAAAATTGCCGCAAGAGCGTTAAAGTGGTAAAACATCATTAGGTTAGCTGCCACAGCTCCGAGAAATCCGGACAAGAATCCAATAGAAAGGTCAATGTGCCTAATCACTATGACCAATGTCACACCAATAGAGAGGACTGCCAGATACCCAGTCTGGTTTATCAAGTTTGTTATGTTGTCAGGAGAAAGGAATGTTCCACCAGAAAGCACTTGAAAAACAATCATTATGGCAATCAGTGCGACGAACATTGCATAGTCACGTACGTTTTCCACCAAGAATTTCTTCAGGTGCTGCCCAAAAGAATTCATCTCTGACACCTCCTCTTAGTCGATGGCATATTTCATCACAGTTTCCTGATCAGCCTGTTCAGCTGAGAGTTCGCCAGTAATACGACCACGACCCATAACGTAGATCCTATCACTCATCCCAAGTATTTCTGGTAGCTCAGAGGAAATAAGTAAGATAGCCTTCCCTTCCTTTGCTAGCTCTCTCATAAGGGTGTAGATTTCAAACTTTGCACCAACGTCAATACCTCGTGTAGGCTCATCCAAAATAAGCACCTTCGGTTCAGTAAATAGTCCCTTCGCTACGAGCACTTTTTGTTGTGTTCCTCCACTTAATGTGGAGATCTTCGCTTCCACATTGGGAGCTTTTATGCTCAAACGTGAAACAAAGTTATTAGCTACTTGGATTTCTCTCTCGTCGTCTACTATTTGACCACGCGAAACAGCCTTTAAGTTCGCAAGAGCGATATTTTTCCTTATGGTTTCTATCAAGATTAGGCCTCTTTCTTTGCGGTCTTCAGTTAAATAAAAAATACCATTTTTTATAGCTTCAGCGGGTGATCTTGGGCTTACCTGCCTACCTTCAACAAACATTTCACCTTGCACAACGTAGCCGTAAGGATTCCCAAAAATGCCCAGCCCAAGCTCTGTTCGACCGGCTCCTATTAACCCAAAAAGCCCCACAATTTCGCCCCTCTGAATTCTTAGGTTCACGTCTTTGGCTAGATAACGTCCCGTGGCCGGATTTATGACGGTCCAGTTCTTTAACTCAAAAACAACTTCATCGGTGGGCTCTGCTATTTTAGGTGGGTATAGGTTGGTGATTTCACGCCCCACCATATATCTTATTATGGTTGCTTCATCCACTTCTTGTTCGTCTCTGTCGAAATATGCTACTGAACGTCCATCGCGGAGCACAGTAATAGAATCAGCTACTTGCAGCACTTCCTTTAGACGGTGACTTATAAGTATTATGGTCACGCCTCTTTCTTTGAGTTCTTTGAGTAGGTTAAGTAGGTTTTCACTTTCTAGTTCACTCAAAGCAGAAGTTGGTTCGTCCAATATCAGAGCTTTTGGTTTACTACTTAAGGCTTTGGCTATCTCAACTAACTGCTGCATACTTACACTGAGGTTTCTCACCTTTGCCGTGGGACTGATGTAGTCGGCCTTAACCATATTTAGTAATCTTCTTGCTTCTTCGATTTCCTTTTCTGTATCTACAACCAGTCCTTTTCTGATTTCGTTGCTCAAGAAAATGTTTTCATAAACCATCATTTCGGGAACCAAGGAGAGTTCTTGATATATTATGGAGATTCCAGCTTTTTCACTGTCCCTTATTGAGTGAAACTGGACGGGGTGCCCCTCAATGAGTATTTCTCCGCTGTACTGTCCATAAGGGTACACCCCACTCAGAATCTTCATCAGAGTGCTCTTTCCTGCGCCGTTCTCACCGACTAGGCAGTGAATTTCTCCTTCCTTGACTTTCATATTGACGTCAAAAAGGACTTGGACTTCGCCAAAAGACTTGCTTATGTTTCTAAGCTCTATGAGTGGGGTGTCCATCTTATCTCACCTATTTCTCTCTGCTACTCAGTAGGCCAAGTAAAATCGCTTTCAGTGTAATATTCAGAATCTATTAGAATTTCTCTAACATTGTTCTTGTCAACTACTTGAACTTCAGAGGGCTTTGAAGGAACATCTTTAACACCATTGTTGTATGTTGTAGTAGCTTCGGGCTCTCCGCCTTCAAGATAAGTTATGGCAGCATTAATTGCATCTCTTACTAAAACTCGTACGTCCTTAAACACTGTCATGGATTGCTTTCCGTCGATAATGTACTGCACTGAGGGTTTCTCAGCATCCTGACCGGTAACCACGTAAGATGTGATGTCTGGATCTGCAGCAAATGTGTCAGCAATAGATCTTGCTGTTCCGTCGTTAGGGGCAAGTATGAAGACATCACCTTTAAGGGTCTTTGGAGCTGACGATAGGTTAGCCTGAGCAAGGTTCTTAGCAGTATTGAAGTCCCAGTTAGTAGTGATTTGACCAATAATATTAGCTATTTCGTCTCTGGTAAGGCTATTCTTATCTTTTAACGCCTCAGCCTGAGTGGAGTTGGCAATCACGAATGTGCCGTCAGCTATCTTCGGCTGCAGAACTTCCCAAGCACCCTGGAAGAACAAGAATGAGTTGTTATCAGATAGAGCACCAGCATACAGGTACAATGGATTATTCTGTCCGGACGCCTGATCTACGAGATATTGCCCCTGTTTGCGTCCTACCTCAACACTGTCGAACGTTACATAGTAATCTACAGCGTCAGTATCAAGAATGAGTCTGTCGTAGGAGATCACTTTGACACCAGCATCTCGTGCTGCTTCGGCGGATGCTGCTGCAGCAACAGCATCATGAGCACAAAGAATTAACACTTTTATGCCTTGTCCGATCAAAGTCTCCACATTCTGCTTCTCACGTGCAGGATCGCCCTGACTGAACATGATTTCAGCACTGTAGTCTGTGTCCTCTAGTGCATCGTTAAACCTTGCTTCATCCTGAATCCAACGTGGTTCGTCTTTAGTGGGTAGCACAATGCCGATAACTTTTTGCTTTGCTGTCTGCTGCGGAGCACACCCAGCAAGGATGCCAACTACCAGCAGCAACGCTACGAGGACTAACGCTGTCCCTTTGAACCGTTTCATATAGACACCTCCC
Organism: Coprothermobacter sp.; assembly: GCA_003476705.1. Classification (GTDB taxonomy): domain Bacteria; phylum Coprothermobacterota; class Coprothermobacteria; order Coprothermobacterales; family Coprothermobacteraceae; genus Coprothermobacter. The sequence goes on along the minus strand of DMVM01000044.1, from coordinate 587 downwards.
AATATTAAACTAAATATATTGTAGGTCAGGACTAGGCAAAATTACTGTTAAAACGGAGTTAAAATTTCACTGTGTGCAACGTTAAAAACAAATTCGGTATAATTTTCATAGGAGGTGGAAGAATATGAAATATGTCTGCCAAGTTTGCGGTTTTATTTATGATCCAGAGGTGGGCGATCCGGACAATGGAGTAGCACCCGGAACACCGTTTGAAGAACTACCAGAAGACTGGGTTTGCCCAGTTTGTGGTGCGTCCAAGGACATGTTCGAACCTGCAGAGTAGTTTGTGGACCAAGTTTGATTTGACGTGAAAGAGGCGGGCATCTGCCCGCCTCTTTGCATATTGGGAGCACATATTGGGTATAGAATAGTAGGCCTTAAAAAAGTCAACCATTCAATTTAAAGGAGGTGTAAATCAGAATATGTTTGATGATATATTCCAAGAGTTTTTTGGAAACGAGTTTTCAGATTTGTTTCCAGAGTTTTTTGAAAGGAGAAAAAGAGATATAACAGATTATCTATCATCTTCTTCTTTGTCCATTTTGCAGAATGCAGCAAATCTGGCAGGGGCCGCTGGTTATGATGAA
>DMVM01000041.1 GCA_003476705.1 Coprothermobacter sp. | reverse complement strand
GTTTAGTGTGGCTAATGGCCAGTTTATGATGTTTAAAAGATGCGCTTACGAGCAGATAGGTGGCCATGCTGCTATAAAGGAAGAGATCTTAGAGGACATCGAGTTATCCAGACTTGTCTGCAAGCATGGGATGAAGGTAGGCATGTATAACCTGTCAAACTTAGTCTCTTGCCGTATGTATCGAGGCTTTAGAGAAGCATTCAAAGGCCTCTCTAAGAGTTATTTCGCTTTGTTTGGAATGAGGATAATTCCTTCACTGTTTGTGTGGACATGGATGTTAATAGTTGGGGTTTACCCTTTGTTCTCATTGTTAGAGCCAGCACACAGGCTTTTAGCCTTTGAGACAATTTGCATGACCATGCTCATCTGGTTTAAAACAGCCCACAACTACAAACTCCCAAGGAAGATCGTTTTTTATTATCCCTTGATTAGCGTAGTCAATTCTCTTATAGGATTTCACTCAATAATCAAAGGGCTCCTAGGAAACACTTCTTGGAAAGGAAGAACGATAAGCATAAAAAAACCTAGGTGGCTCTGAGGATAATGCGGTTGTAACATGGTCTCCTTTTACTTACGATCCCCAGCCGGGAAAGCCCACCCTTTCAAGGGTGGGATGAAAGGCATCCTGGCTTAGACTGTTAGATATGGTGTAGAGAAGTAATATTTGTGGTATAAAAAAAGTTTAACCTGGGTCTCGAACAGGCCGTAGGGCTGGACTGGCCCGAACTCAAGCCTCCCGAGAGGGAGGCTGGCGCGCAGATACTGGGGAGCAACCCCACATCCGCGTATGCTTTCCTCGGTGAAAGAGGAAGCTCACCCCTTTAGGGGTGGGAGGAGGTCACCAATAAAGAAGCCCCACACCGGAGTATGTGAGGCTTCTTCTTAGGTTGCTCAGACTATTTCGATGTCTACTTTTTTACGACTTTGGCTGCCTGAGGACCTTTTGGACCATTAACGATTTCAAATTCGACCTTATCGCCTTGGTCCAGTGACTTGAATCCGTTTCCTTCAATTGCTGAGAAGTGAACGAAAACGTCTCCTTCACCATCATCGCGGGTAATGAACCCGTAGCCCTTCTTCGCATCAAACCACTTAACTGTTCCTGTGTACATCTTTGTACCTCCTGTAACGTTTACCCCTTTATAGGGGCTGAGCATATTATATAACAACACATAATAAAAAAACAAGGGCGGCCTATGCCGCCCTTTCGAGCTTCTATCGTTGCAAATGTTTATTTCTTTACAACGTGAGCTGCTTGAGGCCCCTTGGCGCCTCTAGAAACTTCGAATTCAACCTTTTCGCCTTCATTAAGCGTCTTAAAGCCATCGCCTTCAATTGCTGAGAAGTGAACAAAAACGTCTCCTTCACCATCATCGCGGGTAATAAACCCATAACCCTTCTGAGCGTCAAACCACTTAACTGTTCCTGCGTACATTTTCTTACCTCTTCTTTCTTCCCCTATTTAGGGGCACTTTTATTATACACCTCTCGGACGTTAAAGCAAGAGTATTTGCTAAAATGTATTTAACATGGTAGAAAACACAGCACCCACACAACGAGAAGAAGATATCATAGAAGCTATTTATCGCAGCCCACATAGGGAACAAGGCGTTACTGTTTCCGAACTATGTAAAGCTTTGGTGTTGGCAAAACCAACGGTTAGCTTAATGGTAAAAAAGCTGCAGGAAAAAGGGCTAGTTACAAGAGAACCTTACAAGAAGATTTTCCTAACCAAACAGGGAACTGAAAGGGCAAAAGCCATCTTAAGGAGACATGAAGCTATAAAAGAGATACTCATCAAGAGCGGTACCCCTGAAGATATTGCAGAGCTGGACGCCTGCAAAATGGAACACTTTCTGCACACTGAAACGCTTGAAGCTCTTATGAACTCCCTTTTCGATCCCAAGGAGAAAGAAAGACATAATAAAAAACAGCCGAGATAAAATACAGGACCATGGCTGCATAGAAAGAGTAGGAATACCCTCTGTACTGAATTATGTAACCAGCAATGAGCGAACCTAATGCACGTGATAGATTATCTCCCATGCTCATAAGACCGTTGGTTATAGTTCTAAAATGGACAGGCGTTATCTCCATATTAAATTGCTGAGAAACCGGTGTTGACATGTTCATGAGGGCTTGCCTAATGAGAAAAGATGGTATAGCGTATGCCAGAGAACCAGCTTGCGCAAGAATAAACATGAACGGCAAAGAGAAAAGCTCTGTGATTACTACTGTACGTACCTTGCCGAGGCGTCTTACTACCAGCGGAACTAATAACATCCCAGCTGCCGTGGCCAACTGACCAAAAGTGTAGATGAGCCCGATTTGGGGACCAGGTAAAGCGAAAATATCCTTGAAATAAAGATTCATGAATGGAATAATTAAACTGGCGCCGAGACCAACTAAAGTTCTTGGTACAATGAGCACAATGAGTAAAGGCGTAAAACCACGAAGGCTCCCCAGTTTCTCTCTGGTGAAAGGATTGCTCAGTGATGTTCGTAGTGATGTGTGCACCCTTAAGGTTACGATTATCATACCAATAGAAGCACACAAAACACCAGTCCACATGATTCCCGTATAAAGGGCAATAGGATCTCTTACACCGAGGAAACCAGAGATAAATGTGAGAAAAGAACCGCCAGCAAAAGCAAAGGTATGCAATGCATTGTTCAAGGAAAAAAGTTCATTCCTGTACTCCTCTTTGGTGTGGTCCATAATAAACGGGGAAATCCCTATCATGAACAAAGCATCTGCTGTTCCCAAAAGCCCACCTAGTAATATCAACATGGGAACTGATCTTGTTAGAAGAATTAAGACCTGGACAGCAACAGCAAGGCCCATGGCGGTTAGAAAGTTATAACGGTAACCTACTTTGTTCACTATTAGAGCAGCTGGTATGGTCATTAACACGGACCCAAATGATCGCGCACTCAGTACCGTACCAATCACCGACTGAGTAAAACCAATTTCAGACAAGTACAAGTTAAAAACTGTGAAGTAAAACGAAAAACCCATGAAATACAAAAAACTGGCAACAGAAAACCATAGCAGCGGGGCAGGATTCTCTGCTAGCGCTGTTCTGTATCTTCTTAGGGCAGATATAATTTGCATTAACCTTATTATACATTTCATATTTGAGTAACCATGGTGTAAAATGTAGGAGTGAATGTATAAATATTCCTAATTTAGGAGGTACACCATGGAACGGAGCAAGAGAACTACAGCGGAAAGACTTAAGACGCTTCGAGAGATCATCAAGACAGAACCTACATCTACCCAGCAGGAGTTAGTGGAGAAATTAAAGCAAGCTGGGTTTAAAGTCACCCAAAGTACAGTATCAAGGGACCTCAAAAAAATAGGAGCCATGAAGGTATTCTTACCTGATGGTACCTATGAGTATACATTGCCTGAGGCAAC
>DMVM01000133.1 GCA_003476705.1 Coprothermobacter sp. | reverse complement strand
AACTGAGGCTGCATAAGTTTGGAAGAGCGTCAACCCATGCAGCGGCTCTTAAGCAGTGGCACCAGCTGTTTAAGGGTGAAAAGAGTGGTGCTGGGCAGTGCGGTTGGGCTTCCTGGGCTGTACTGTCGAGACTTCACAGGAGGGCTAAGCCTGTAGACGCGAAAGGTGGCGGCTCGTCGGACGCGGGTTCGATTCCCGCCGCCTCCACCAAAGTCCAAATTGATTGTGAAACCTTTGTGGTTTTCTATGGCAGGGGATGTATGGAGAATATGTTAGAACGTAGTGAATATGTAAGCTGGTTTGGAGTGTCCATCTACAACAGTGTCTATTTTGATATCAATGAACGATCAGTGGAATTTAATATAGACAGCTACAAGTGCCGGATCTGTAGCGCAAGAAAAGGGCATGCTATCAGGGAATCTGACGTGCTTACCATTGAACTTAGTTCATTCAAAACTGAAGAAGAAGCCAAAGATTACGTTTGCAATAATTTCATCCCTAGATTTCGTTTCTTTCTTAATTCAAAAGGTGCTTCCGTTGAAGTGACCGAAGTAAAAGTAGATAGAACACCTATGGGAACACCTGTGGTGAGAGTTCCTATCTACTCATCCTTTGAGGTTAGCGTGCGAAACATTATACCTTTTGACATTCGTACTGAGTCCGGACTGGAATTCGACGAGAAAGCAAAGACTGCATTGAGCCTTGTTAACTCTGCTCTGAAGTTGGTAAAATCTCCTGGGGCTATTTTACTTCTAATTGGTGCTCTGGAGGCCCTGAGTAAAACTAATAGAAGGACTGACGTTGAAGTCTCTTTGATCGATAGTTTAATACGTTTTGTGGAAGGTGATACGACGCTGACTAAAGACCAAAAAGAAAGAATGAAGAATGGTTTAGGGGGGCTTAAGAGCGAAGGCTCTAAGAGCGCTTGTCGACGCGTTGTCGAACTTTATGGTAGCAAGTCAGGTTATACGGCTCAAACAGGGTCAGTAATAGCAGCGGAGGAATTATTTGAGAAATGCTACCAACTTAGAAATGAGATTATCCACGGAAGAAGTCTCCCTGAAGATTCTTTTAACTATGAAGGCCCATTGAGAACACTCGTAATAGATGTCCTTGAAGGATATTTAAAGGATTATAAGAAGCAAAAATAGAATCTTAATATGTCATTCATTGTAACCTTGCGTATGGCTAGGAAGTTAGTCCTGCTCAAGTATTTAATGAGAAGGAAGGGCTTTACTGGTTTGGAGTTTTGTGCTCTAGGAAGCAGGTATTCAGACGAGATTAATTGTGGAGGGACGCTATGGCGCAATTTGATATTGTAGAGAAAAATGGTGCTAAGGTTGCTGTGGTGAGGGACAAGGGAACGTTGATAACGGATGGGCAATCAGCAGTAGATTTCATGTCTGAAGTTTTGGAGAAGACAGGATGTGACCGTGTAATTGTTGATAAATGCATTGTTCCTGAAGAATTCTATGATCTAAGCAGCGGGCTGGCAGGCAGTATTTTGAAAAAATTCGTAAACTACCGAGTGAAAATTGCCTTTATAGGAGATTTTTCTGCTTATGAAAGTAAGAGTCTAAGGGACTTTATCTATGAAAGCAATAAAGGCAGTGACGTATTCTTTCTACCCACACAGCAAGAAGCTTTAGACAATCTTAACTTGGTATAAACTTGATAAAAGAATACTGGTGCGTAAATGTAGTTCTCTTTATTCATATATCCAACACTAATTTTCTTTTTGTGGGGTATGCTTGGAATATGGAACAACAGAAAAAGAAATTCATATCATACGTAGTTTTGATCGTTACAGTAGTAGCACTCTTAACAGTGACTTTGTGGAACGGTTTAGTAGTAAGAATCTATGTGCTAAGTTCGAAGAAACTAACAAATACGGTTAGATTAATAATTCTTAGTGATCTTCACAGCAGCATGTATGGCAAGAATCAATCATTGCTACTTGCAAAGATAAGAGAGCTAAAACCAGATGTGGTTTTCCTAGTAGGCGACATTGTGGACGATAAAAGGCCACAGGAAGGTGCGCTGCAGCTTTTAGAAGCAATAGCACCTCAATATCCGTGCTTTTATGTGACAGGAAACCATGAATTTTGGTCAGGACGTGCAGACAATATAAAAAACACGATTCGCAGTTACGGCATTGAGGTTCTGGAAGGTGACTGCAAAATTGTCACTGTTGGCGGGCAAAGTATCCAAGTCTGTGGTGTAGATGATCCGGACGGTTTTGAGCAGGAAAACTTCTTTGGGCAAGAGATTTCTTCTGGATGGGATGAGCAGTTTGAGAGCTGCAAGAATCAGCTAAATGGTGATACGTTTTCCATACTGCTGTCACATCGCCCCGAGCGGGTCTCATACTATGGCGGCAGCCGTTTCGACCTTGTGGTGTCGGGGCATGCCCATGGTGGGCAAATAAGAATACCTGGGCTCGTGAATGGACTTTACGCGCCTAACCAAGGCTTTTTGCCCAAATACGCAGGTGGGGTTTATGACTTTGATAGCTCCAGGATGATTGTTAGCCGTGGACTCGCAAAAAGTTTCATTCCCAGAATCTTTAATCCACCTGAAATCGTTTTAATAAGCTTGGAACCTGGAGAATGACTGCGCTTTGTGTGAATTCAATTCATGGTGTGCTTAAAGCTGCAATGTTCGTGTGAATGCCCAAGGGATTCATGAACGTGCATGTGTTTATGCCAACCCAGTACTATCCGGTTGTGGGTGTGGCTGTGGTGTCCATCATTGTGCCGGTGCCAGTGATTGTGTGTTACAGGTTCGTGCTTGTGGACATGCTCGTGCGGTTTAGTAGATGATAGGTAGGTTCCTACGATCATTAGTGGCAATGCTATGGGGAACAGTACGTTAGGTGGTGTTCCAAATAAGAAGAAAGAAAGCGCAACGCCTATGAACGGCCCCACGGCATAGAAAGCGCTGGTACGTGCAGCGCCTAAATAACGCTGGGCAGATACATAAAAAAAGATGCTAAGGCCATAGGCAACGAAACCGAGGAACAAGGCAACAAGAACATGTGAAGTGCTGAAACTCATTTGTCCTAACGACGCAGCAATGCACAGAGAACCTATGCCTGAAAAAAACCCCTTTATGACCACTACTTCCATGGGATCTTTCATAGAGAGCATCCTGGTGCAGTTGTTTTCTAAACCCCAGCACACAGTGGCACCAAGCGCAAGAAGCGAACCAAGGGATAAAGTGTAGCTAGCGCCTGGCTCTACAGATAAAAGGATGCATGAAACAGTAATAAAAAATATTGCAGTCCAAAGTCTTGTACTAATATGTTCCTTGAATAATATAAATGCGATGAAAGCTGTGGCAACGATTTCGAAGTTGCCTAAAAGTGAAACTGTGGCCGCACTTGAATTTTCAAGGCCATACATGAACAGTATTGGGGCGGCTATATCCAAAGTGACCATTCCCATTACGTATGGAAGATCGCTTTTTGCGATGTGGGCTTCAGTTTTTTGTCTACCCAGAGCACCTCTAATTATCATGAGAATGAACACACCCACGCCTGCGCCAAGGTATAGGAGAGCTGCCATCAAAGTTGGTGGTATGTCACTGAGAAGAATTTTAGAAAAAGGGGAAGATAAGCTGTAAAGCGCAGCAGCCAGAACTGCTAAGAAAGATGCCATTCTTTCTTTCGCATTCATGCAATATGGCCTTCTTTAAATCCCTTTTCATTCATAAGCAATATTATTATAGCTGTGACGGTGCTTTCAGGCAAAGATGACTTATAATGATAGTTAACATCGCTCGTGGAGCCATACAAGTGTGACTTTTCGTTTTGAATCTAATGGCGTTGGGTATAAGTTGTATAACCGAAACAAGGGGTGATGACTTTGGCAGAAAAAGATAAATTAGACGAAATTCTTGAGTATTTTCACTTAAAGTTGTCTGAGCTCAAGATGACTGCATCGGAAACAGTGGAAGATGAAATAAAGGTTCTGCAAGATGTTATTAATTTCGCTCAGCAAAAACTGGAAGAATCTAGCGGTGAAGTGAAGGAGAAAATTCAGGAGGTAATTGACTTTTCAGAAGAGAAGATAGAGGAGCTCCGGTTGAAGACGGGTTTAGGCAGCGATGAGGCAAAAGAAATTATTGCATCCATAGCTGACCAAATGGATAAGCTCATAGATGAGCTGAGAAAATCGGATGTTATGAAGAAAGTAGGGGACGTGGCAAAGAGTGTTGGTGATTTGCTGGGTACTATTGGCAGGAAGGTTGGAAAGAGTGCTTCTGATCTTTCTCGGGTTATTGCTCTGCGAACAGACTTAAGCAGACTGAATTCCAGACGCCGAGAACTTGTAACTCAGATTGGCGAAATAGTCCACAAGAGGCTCAGCGAAACAGGTAGCTTAGTGCTTACAGAGGAACTTCTAAAGCTTTCTAAAGAAGTGGAAAAACTGGACACGGAAATTAAAGCAAAGAAAGAAGAACTTAAGCGTGTGGGGAAAGAAGAAGACCTTTCTGAAGAGCAGATAAACACCATAATAAAAGAAGCCGACCAAGGGTAACATTATTTTGATGTATTATAATATGAGCAAAAAGGAGGGGATGTTGAGTGCACGAAATGACAAAGAAGTTCTTGGAAGATGCATTTGCGGGTGAGTCCATGGCTCACATGAAGTACATGATTTTTGCTGAAGATGCCGAGCAAAAGGGGCTAACAAAGCTGGCAAATGTGTGGAAAGCTATCGCTTATGCAGAGTTTGTGCATGCGAAAAATCATTTTAAAGCATTAGGTAAGTTTGGCGAGGTGCCTGCCAACTTGCAGTCCTCCATTGATGGAGAAACCTTTGAAGTGGAAGAGATGTACCCTGTGTACAACAACGCGGCGGAGTTTCAGGGTGAAAAGGAAGCTATGCGGACTACGCACTACGCACTAGAAGCTGAGAAGATCCATGCAGGCATGTACACCAAGGCATTGGATTTGGCAAAACAAGGTAAGGATTATGATGCTGAGAAGATACTCATTTGCCCCATTTGTGGCTATACCGTTGAAGGTGAAGCTCCAGACAGATGCCCGATCTGCGGTGCACCGAAGGAGAAATTCGCGGAGTTCAGTGTGTAAGGGAAAACAACAGGTTTTCATTGGAACCAGTGGTTATAGCTATGGCCACTGGAAAGGGACGTTTTACCCAGAGAATATGAAAGGGGAGCAGATGCTCCCCTTTTATGCTTCAAAGTTCAACAGTGTGGAGATAAACAGCACTTTTTACCATATGCCTCGTCCTTCCACCGTAGGAAAATGGTTTGAGTGCTCGCCCGACGACTTTGTTTTCTCCCTGAAGGCTCCTAAGACTATCACCCACATAAAGAGATTGTCCGATGTGGAAGAACTGGTAAACAGGTTTTATGAAACTGCCGGTGTTTTAGCCCATAAGTTGGGTGTTGTTTTGTATCAACTTCCGCCTTCTTTAAAGAAAGCTTTGACTTTGCTCGAAGTTTTTCTAAAGCTACTTGATAAAAAACCTGGAAAGAAAGCAGTGGAACTGCGTCATTTCAGCTGGGTTGGTGATGATGTGTTTGAAATTCTCAAGCAACATAACGTGGCTTTTGTCGTTAGCCACGGAGATAATTATCCTCTTGTAACTACTCCTGCGGCAGATTTCATGTACGTGAGGTTACACGGATACCCCGAACTTTACCGGTCAAGCTATTCTGTGGAGGAGCTCCAAACCTGGGCAAACCTTATTCGGGCATGGCTTGAGCAGGGCAAGATGGTGTACGTGTATTTTAACAACGATGCGGAAGGCCATGCTGTGAAGAACGCTTTGACCTTAAAAAGCCTTATCTAAGCAATTCACCCATTGAGCGGTTTTCCAGAAACAGCTGCTGCTATAATCGTAAGAGTGAAATCCTATCTTGTATATGATTCTGGGATTGGTGGTGCTTGGTTTTCTCTGGAGTTACTGAGGCGTAAAAAGGCGCATCGCGTTGTTTTTTACGCTGACACCCTGAATTTCCCTCTGGGGCTAAAGTCGGAGACAGAGCTCTATAACATTCTCGACCGGTTTTTTAGTTACACCAGCGTCACAACTACTAAACCTGGCAAGGTGTTTGATGGAATATTCTTAGCTTGTAACACCATCAGCAGTGTGTATTTACGATATTGGCCAGTTTTCAAGAAGAAGGTTCCTTTTCCCATTGTTCACACATACGCATACCATAATGGCCTAATTGGTTTACCTAAACCACTCATACTGGCAACTGAGGCAACGGTACGGGCACGCATTTACACGTATTTCACGGCGGGCAGAGGTGTTGAAATGGCTGCTACAGACCTTATTGAAGCTTTGCAGCAGGACGATACACAGCGAGCTATGGAGTTGGTCAAACAAACAGCCACCTTTGCCAGCAAAGAACGCTTCTCTCATGTGGTTTTAGGGTGCACTCACCTGAGTGAAGTGGCAGCGTTGTTTGAGGAAGAAGGCTTGCCAGTGTATGACCCCCTTGCGCAAGTACTGGGAAATCTTAAGCTTGACAATGATGAGGGGTTTGAGCCAAATACCCGGCAGCTGATTCTCCATGCCACAGGCGACTATAGCGATGTGGTAAACTATGTAAGAAGGAAGGCGGCAATTTTGCCCGAGGAGGTCTTGCTCGATGCCGATTGATAATATCTACGTCTTTTATGGTTTGTGGGGTATTGCCATTGTCTTAATTGTTATTAATGTTTGGCTTGTGATCCGACTGTCAAAGATAAAGGGCTTTGAGAAGCTTAGTCACCAAGTTGAGGATGTACTGCGTGACATGGAAGATGTAAAGTGGCGTTTGGAATCCTTAGAGGGTGAAGAAGAGAATGATTTTTACTACAGCAAAGTGGTGCGGTACGATGCGTTTCAAGATGCAAAAGGACGTCAGAGTGGTTCCATCCTGGTTTTGAACAGAAAGGGTACAGGGTTTATAATTACCATAATAAATAGCCGTGATAGATCAGCCACTTTCTTAAAGGAAGTGGTAGAGTTTAAACCGATTCAAGCTTTATCGCCAGAAGAGCAGGTGCTATTGAATGAAGCCAGAAAAGCTTAGTGGGGAAAACAGCAAGGCTGTAATCATAAACTTGGTTTTTAATCAAAGAAAGATCGAGGTACATTTTACTCGCCGCGGTTACAGGTGGTTTTGTAGGACGTTATTGGTAATGTTTTTGCTTCTTGGGGTAACGTTTTTCCATGTTCAACAAAGTAAAGGTTTGGCTGCTTTGACCCTGCAAAAACAAGACGTGCAGCAGACCAAAGAGCTGGTGGAGCAGTACCAAGCGGAAATGGCTCTGTTGCAGCAGCAAAATGAGCTACTTATGAAGTTCAAGGAAGAACAGATGCAGCAGCTGGAGAAGAAGCTTCAGGACGTAGTAAACACGGCTGCTGACACACTCCAGAAACCCAGTTTAAAGAATTTAGTTGCGAGTGCTGCTGGGCCCACTGCTTACCGCGGAACTGATGATATTGATAAAGAAATACAAAGTTTGCAGGCGAAGATGGACGAAGTTGAGAAAACGCTTGAGAAATATGCCGATGCGTTGAATGCTTTCCCCGACAAGTGGCCTACTTGGGGTAACATTACCAGTACTTTTGGCTGGCGTCGTTGGAGTTCGGGTTGGGTTGACTTTCATACGGGGCTTGACATTGCTAACTCCTGTGGTACGCCAGTTTACGCAGCTGGCAAGGGCGTAGTTATACAAGCCGGTAGAGACGGTTCATATGGGCTGTCAGTGGTTATAAGCCATGGTAATGGTTACACCACGCGGTATGCACATCTGAGCAGTATTGCTGTGAAGGTGGGGCAAACGGTCCTCAAGGGTGACTATGTTGGTGCCATAGGCCAGACAGGTTTTGCTACCGGTTGTCATCTGCACTTTGAAGTTAAGTTGAACGGCACGCTCATAAATCCTTACAAGGTACTGCCATAGAACTTCCAGTTGCGCGCACACAATATACCATTGTGATACCTTGCTACGCTATATGCCGGTACAGCGTAAAGTTCGTCTAATGATAGCTTTTTAGCACTCCGTGGGCACGTATGTCACTATTCAGAATGTGGTTAGATAATACCCAAAAGTGATTTAGCGGTTTGTTCTAGTCCAGTAACTACTTCTTCAAAGTTGTGAAGCAAATCCACTGCTTCCTTGTATAGAGGTTGAGTTTCCTCTTTCGTGCTATTTATCTTCACGTTGGCAAAAGCACATTGCATGGCTGCCTGAGCTAACTTTATACCGCTATACAGGTCTGAAGCAACTGATGGTAGCACGTTTTCTGCAGTTTTGCCAGCTACTGCTTTGACAGCCTCTCCGATAGCTTGCATAGTACTTAAAGGGACTTGCGTCGCTTGAATAAGAGCTTTTGTCATGGCCTGTTTTCTTTCCTGCTGCTGGCTTTCTGTGTCTTTTGGAAGACGCCGAGCTCTCATATAAGCCTCGAAGGCTTCAGCATCCTTGTCTGCTAAATCGAGTAGTTCACTACGAATGTGATCGAGTTTTGCAGCTGCTTCCTGCATAGTAGGATCTTGCACTTTCTTCTGGCTAACGCGAAGAGCCATGGCCATCAAGCTACAGGACATGGCAGCAGAAAGCGCAGCTGCGGTACCTCCACCAGGAGTGGGCGAATCTGAAGCCAATGAATCCAGAAAATCTTTTATGGGTTGCTGTTCAATCATAATCACAGAAGCCTCCAATCGTCTCAGCTTTTTAGGTTGTTGTAATATAATCATAGCATGCAAAAAAGCAAGCAAAAAGACCAGAAGAAAGACCATCAAAAAGCCATAACCATAGTCATTATAGTGGTTGCTGTGCTGGTGTTGGGATTGGTAGCATGGTGGAGCTGGACTCAGCTGCATGGGGCTTTGAGTGTGTCATCGGAAGGGTTTAAGTTTGTGGCGGAAGGGCAAAAGATTTCCGTACCATGCCTTTCTGATAGCTCGCTGACCACTGAAGAGGTTTTACTTTACAGTGCTAACCCTGATACGTTAATGAAATACTTGGCTTTGCAGCAAGTAAAAACGTGCAGCCCACCTTTGACTTGTTTGGCAAAAGG
>DMVM01000026.1:7626-7784 GCA_003476705.1 Coprothermobacter sp. | reverse complement strand
TCATCCACATGAACAATTTTGTCTACTCTGTAGACATTTTCTCCACAGAAAGCGAAACCTTCGTCCAAATTGCCCTTTTGAGCGTTTATCAAAGCTTGAGAAATGCAATAAGGTGCTTTCTTGGGATCACATGTCTTTAAGCAGTTGTATCGGCACAC
>DMVM01000026.1:0-7607 GCA_003476705.1 Coprothermobacter sp. | reverse complement strand
CTCTTTATGATTACCACATCTTCCTTTTTCGCGTTTATGTAAGCCTGCTTGAACTCCATTGCCGCATCACATTCATAGGTCGCCACAAACCGCGTCGCCATCTGGACTCCGCTAGCACCAAGCTTTATGAACTTAGCAATGTCTTTGCCATCAAAAATGCCACCAGCTGCGATTATAGGTATTTTCTTACCATACTGTTCTTCAAACGGCTTGACAGTTTCAATGACCTGCGGAACAATATCCTCAAGCTTGTAATTGTCAATGTTAGCCAACTCTTCCAATTTAAAACCGAGGTGCCCACCTGCTTTTGGCCCCTCCACAATGATAGCGTCTGGTATGTAGTTATGCTTTTGAATCCACGATTTGCAGATGGTTGCTGCTCCACGTGCGGAAGAAACAATGGGCACAGCCTTTGTGTGGGTGCCCTTCACAAACTCCGGTAAACTTAGGGGAAGTCCAGCACCAGAAATAATAAGGTCTGCACCTTCTTCCACGGCAGTTGCTACAAGGTCCTCGTACTCCGTCGCAGCCACCATTATGTTTACACCAATGATGCCCTTCGGTGAAAGCTCCCTAGCCCTTCTTATTTCGTGCCTTAATGCTTCAATGTTACCCTTTCTAATGTTAGGACCCCACTTAGGGTCGCTAAGAGACAGATGTAAACCGGATATGACTCCGATGCCACCAGCATTAGCCACAGCAGATGCTAAGCCAGACATGGAAATCCCTACGCCCATTCCACCTTGAATAATAGGCACTTTTGCTTCTAAATCTCCTATTTTAAGAGATGGTAATTTCAACTTTTTATCCTGCCTTTTTCCACAAATAATATCTACGTTGTTCATAATAGCATAAAAGCAAAAGGTTACCGTAAGCAGGTTACACGCCCCAGTGTCGCAGTAGTAAAAAGACTAGATGATGCAAACCGAAGAAATCCGTATGCTGCATTCAGTAGCTGAACACTGTAAGACAGCCATATTGTTTCTAAAAATCATCAAACCGATTGACCTTTAGCCCTTCAGGCATAGCTAAATGCGTTCTTACTGGAAAACTGCGTGCTTATAGAACCACAAGAAACCTGTAAAATGCGTCAGTTCAAGAAACACCGTCTTCTTTTGATTTACGCAACACGAAGCCCAACACCCATGTACTCAAGCACATCCAAACCAAAGTCCCTGTTCTCCAATGCAATGGCGGTTTGCTCCCAGGTTATGATGTTATCTTTAAGTAAACTCCTCGCGCGATCGGAAAACTTCTTATCCCTGGAAGTAATATACAAATTACCCTCACAGACATCTTTAATTTGTTTAGTTGTGGTGTAAACCGTGTAAATTCTGTCCGTGCCATCTAACTTGCATAGATACAATTCCGGGTCTGAAAAGATCGTTTCTGCAACAACGTAGCCATTGTTGAACTCCATGAGTGGGTAAAAAAGGTTTTTTCCCATTGAGCTCTTGTCGAACTTTCCTACAAGTTTCGGGTCAAACAGGTAGATATCCTTGACAAAAAGTTTATGCGTACTTGCAGCTAAGGCTCTAGCAAGCTTCTCCTCGTTCACGTAACCATCCTCAAAAAGTACTTTACCAAGTCGTTTGTTCTGTACACGTGCTTTCTCAAGAGCTCGCTTCAAAACATCTGGACTGATATACTGTTTTTCTAGCAAAACGTCTCCTAAGTTTCTGTAGTAGCTATAAAGAACATGCTTTTCCAAGAATTCATGTTCTGTTTTGTTCCACTTGATAGCTCCACGTTTCGATGTCCCACTTCTGATACCAAAGAGAGACCAACTCCAAGCTCTGGCTGTGGCTGTGAAATTGATCAAGTTGCCCCAAATTACCCTTAATGGAAGAATAGGAGGGACTAAACACGCTGCCACCACACTTCTAAGACCATAAACACGGTAAATCGCAAAACCTCTCACGAATTGTTTATAAAACATGATTACCGTCATGCTTAAAGAGAGCCACCAAGATAGGGACCAAATAGGATATACAGCTGGCAATGGTATGAATAATGAAAGCAAAAAGTAGACGAGGATTATGTAAGCAGGCAGCACCAATATGTTTATGAACTTACTTTTCCAGTCCTTATATAGAGCTGACCTCTGGACAAAGCTTAGTTTATTCTCACTTGAGAGAATATCACTCATGTGGAGTGATTGCATAGTAATACCGTAGATCCAGCGTGTTTTCTGTTTGACCGCAGCGCCAAAGGTTTTCGGAAACAAGCTACGCGTTGCAACGTAATCCCACTTAAGCTTCCCATTCTGCAGAACGCGTGGTACTTTTTCGAGCACATAGTGCACCTGAAACCCTTGTTTTGCCAAATCTATTGAAAACTTGTAATCTTCAGTTAGGCTACCCTCTGTGAATAGCGGTTTATCTTTGTAGTAATCCAACACATTACGGGAGATGACAAAACCTGTCCCTGCTGAAGGAACAACAGCCTTGGTTTCACTTCTCATAACCATGTGCCGAAAATGATTCTCTGCAAATTCATCTGCATATGTCCCAGAAGTGATCTCACTAAAGAAGTTTTTCCAATTGGGTTTTCTTTGAAGCGGAAATACTGGAAACTGCAAGGAGTCGTACTGGTCAATCAAAAAGTTCGTAACCTTGAGTTCGTATGGATGAACCACGTCTTCAGAATCATGTACAGTCACTGCAGCAAATCGGCAAAAATGTTCCCTTTCAAAGTCATGGATGCAACTAATCATGTGGTTCAAATTTTGCGCCTTTGATGTGGGTCCAGGTTTTGGACTTACGACCACATGGACATTTTCATATTTTTGCGACAGTCTTTTAGCAATTTCAGTGGTCGCTGGATCATTGGGATAAACACCTAAAAACACATGATACATGGACCTTGGATAATGCACAGTAGATATCATGTGATCAATTACCTGCTCAATGACATTTTCTTCATGCCAAGCCGCTACCATGACTGCCAATAATTTGGGAGGCAAATCATCCACCAAATTCATAGGCATTCTTTCTTCTTTTCTTCGACGCTCAGAACTGAGAAGATAGCCGATATCCCAAATAATATCGTCGATGTTAAAAAGCAACATGCCAATGGCTACAAGTAGCCCTATTATGTAGATCGTTATATTCATTCATTTCTCCTTCTTCGCTATTTCGATTGGCAATCAACTTGAGCTCAAACATCTAGATACATTCAAATTGTTCACGCATTCAGATTGTTCACGCAAATCAATGCCGTTACTATTTATAATTATACCCACATATTGGCATTTTAAGATTAAGATAACTACGAATTTATGCTCACATACGACACCGGCGATTTAACATTCAATGTTTAGGAAACTTTAGACCAGTCTTTTGTTAACCTGCAAGAACTGCCTGACGTCAAAATTGCTTTTAATCAAAGAGCTAGAAGACAAGAACTTTGGTGAAGCTATGGTAGTACTACCCAGCGGGCAAATCCTTTCGGAGCTAACCATAGGCAAGGAAGAAATACTCTACGTGGAGCTGTAAGCAGTTTCTTATTCAGCCGATTAGAGCCAGAAGACCATTCCAAGCCACTACCTGTTTCACCACAATCAACTACGTGTTTCATCAACAACAGCTATGAGGGTCATAATGTATGTGAGGCTTAGTCGTTTTACGCAGAAGGCATAGAAAGAAGGTGAACATATTGGCAGTTAAAAACTATAGCTACATAGTGCTGGTTACATTAATTGTTTTCTTATCTTTGGGGGCTGCCAGCTCCATTCTACAAAACCAATTTGAAGACAGAATGGCTCAAGGTTATTTAATGGAATACTGTTTGTCCACGGCAATTGTTCAGGTGCTTCTTTCTTTGCTTGTCATATGGATTATGAAAAGGAACAATGTGTTCTATAAAAACGAGTTTACCAGTAAGGGGCTGTGGAAAGGGCTTAAGCTCGGCTGGCTTGCTTACATATTCGCCGTTTTACTATTCTCCCTGAACTACATGGGGCAAGATAAAACCCTATTCATTACTCCTAAACCCCTGTATGTACTCATAGTGCTTTTTTCTGCGCTGGCTACAGGTTTTTTTGAGGAGATACTGGTTCGTGGATTTGTGCTAAACGCCATAAATGTAAAATTGCTTAACGTTAAAGATGGAACAAAGAAAGCCATGCTATGGTCTTCACTAATCTTTGCATTAGCTCATTTCTTCAACCTTGTTATGAACCCAAACTTTCTTCCTGTTTTGGCTAACGTCATACAAGCTTTTATGCTTGGTTTGTACCTAGCTGCCATATATGTTCTCAGTGAAAACTTATTAGCCCCTTCCATCATCCATGGGCTCATAGATTTTGCATCCTTCATTTTCTACGCTATTCTTTCGCCTGAAGCACTTTCAAAAATGATGACCGGGACACAAACAGCAGTAAGCAGCAGCCAAATTCTTGTCACGTTTCTGGTCCAAATTGCGATAACTGTGCCTTTTCTCATAGCTGCGCTCCTGATGATGAAGAATGTTAAGCAAAAAGTACCAAAAGAAGCAATTTAGACAAACATATGTATAGGGCGGTCTACTTGGCCAAAAGTGGCCAAGCACTTAACAGCAATTAGCAAGTTTTTAAAAGGAGGTATCACCATGCACATGAAAAGAGTTGAACCATTCGAAAAGCACGCAAAGGAATACGACGCGTGGTTTGATGAAAACGAACTCGTGTACCTTAGTGAACTGGAAGCTGTAAGAAGCATGCTTCCTCTGGATGGCACAGGCATTGAAATTGGTGTGGGCAGTGGTAGGTTTGCAGCACCTTTGGGCATAAAGCTGGGGCTGGAACCGTCCAAAAGCATGGCATCCTTAGCACGCCAGCGGGACATTGAGGTAGTAGAAGGTGAAGCGGAAGTGCTTCCTTTCGAAGATGATTCTTTTGATTTTGCCCTGATGGTAACTGTTATATGCTTCCTCAATGATGTGGGAAAAGCGCTCAGGGAGGCATACAGGGTATTAAAACCTGGAGGGTGCATTGTCATAGCTTTCATCGATAAGAACAGCCCCATAGGCAAGTTGTATGAGCAGCGCAAAAATGAAAATGTATATTACAAGAAGGCCACATTTTACTCTGTAGAAGAAGTCAGCGACTTATTGCAGCAAACAGGTTTTAAGAATCTCTCCTTCTGCCAGACAGTGTTCCAAGAGGAGACAAAGCTCGGTGAGATACAAAAACCACAGCCGGGTTACGGTAAAGGCTCATTTGTGGTAGTAAGGGCAGAGAAATAATATTTGAAAGGCTCTTCCCTCTGCGAAAATAACAGGACAGTAGTCGTTTGTATTCAGAGGTGATGTTTGTGGGTTATAGGGGTATAGCAATGACCATCGCTGGAAGTGATTCTGGCGGTGGAGCAGGTATTGAAGCAGACTTGGCTACGTTCCTGCATTTACACGTTTTTGGGACTGTAGCGATCACTGCGGTAACCGCACAGAACAGCAATGGGGTTCATGGAGTGTTCGACATTCCACCTGATGGCGTAAGGGCACAAATAGATGCCGTCTTAAAAGATTTTTCTGTGGGAGCAGTTAAAACAGGTATGCTCTCCAGAGAGGAGACTATTTTAGAAGTAGCCAAAGCTCTTAGCGAATATAATTGTAGAAAACTGGTCGTAGATCCAGTGATGGTCGCCCAAAGTGGAGATTCATTAATCTTCGGTGACGCAGTGAAAGCACTTGTGGAAAAACTACTCCCCTTAGCTTTTATAGTGACCCCGAATATACCTGAAGCGCAAATACTAAGTGGTATTACGGTTAAGTCCTCGGAGGATATGAAAAAAGCAGCTAAGGCCATATCTAAACTAGGGCCCCAAAGTGTACTGGTCAAAGGAGGACATTTGGAAGAAAAGCAATTGGTTGACCTTTTCTATTACGAAGGCGAATTCTACACATTCACGCACGAAAAAATAGATACTCTAGACCATCATGGTACAGGCTGTACGCTGTCTGCTGCCATAACAGCCGAGCTTTCAGCTAACACGGAAACAGTAGAAGCTGTTAAAAGAGCTATTGATTACACCAGGCTTGGAATTGAACACAGGTTTAGGGGAGGAAAAGGTTATGGCTGTGTAGGTCACATTTTTGACATTGACTGGTTACGAGAAGATTAGTTTTTTTCGCCTAAAAAGGAGGGATCGCCATGATTAGTCAACCCCCTGTAAATATTAAGGAAATCCTTAAACAAGTAGTTTCTACAAAACCACTGGTTTATCACATGACAAACATGGTTGCCATGACAGAGCAAGCACATCTAACATTGGCCATAAGTGCTTCGCCTGTGATGTCGCTGTCTTCAGAAGAAGCAGCAGAGATGGTAAATATTGCTAATGCAATCTTGATAAACATTGGTACACCTTCAAAGGAAGCTAACGAAGCCATGTTGAGTGCAGCCCATGCAGCGAAACGATTAGGCAAACCGGCAATTTTGGATCCGGTGGGCTATGGCGCAACAAAGCTGCGCATAAACCTTGTGGAAAGACTTCTTGAAACAGGAGCCTTTAGCATTGTGAAAGGTAACGGTGGTGAAATCTCCTTGCTAGCAGGTGAACGTGCAGAAGTCCGAGGGGTAGATTCGGTGGGCTCACCACCAGCAGCCATTGCAGCGAAAACAGTAGCTCAGAAGTACAGTTGCATTGCAGCAGCTACAGGCCCTGAAGATTATGTTTCAGACGGTGAAAGGGTCTATGTCCTTAAAAGCGGCCATGAATGGCTTACAAGAATCTCAGGATCGGGTTGCTGGGTGGGTACGCTTATGGCGGCTTGCTTATCAGTGACAGAACCGCTGCCTGCTGCTATGTCAGCTCTTTCACTGATGGGTGCTGCATCGCAAATAGCTGCAGAGCAATCAGATGGACCAGGAACATTTCGCATTCGAATGTTCGATGTAATGTACCAAATTACGCAGAATCCAGACGCTTTTTCTTTCCCACAATGGGAACTTTTGGAGGTATGAAACCATGGTTACAAAGGAACAGCTCAAAGAAAAGTTAAAACTGTATGTCATATTGGATAGAAAACTGGGAAACGGCGTTCCCTTAAAACAGCAAGCTCAGTTAGCCATAGCAGGTGGAGCAACGGCCATACAGTTACGTGACAAAGAAATGAAAGGACGGGATTACTATCAAGCAGCTCTGGTGATAAGAGACGTTTGCAGAGAAAACAATGTGCTTTTCATCGTAAATGATAGGCTTGACGTGGCATTGGCTGCTGAAGCTGACGGAGTGCATTTAGGGCAAGAAGATTTACCCCTGCATGCGGCAAAGAAATTAGCACCTCCCGGATTTATTATCGGCATCTCAGCAGTAAACGTGGAGCAAGCAAGGCTAGCAGAGAAAGGTGGCGCCGACTACTTGGGTGTGGGAGACGTTTTTGGTACTGCGAGCAAACCCGATGCTAAGCTTACAGGCGTTGACATGCTCAAAATGATTTGCCAAAGCACTTCTTTACCCTGTGTTGCCATCGGAGGAATAAATGTGAACAACGCGAAAATTGTATTGGATGCTGGAGCCATAGGTATTGCTGTAATATCTGCGGTCGTTTCTCAAAAGGATATCACTGGTGCTGCTAAAGCTCTCAGAGAATTGATACCTTAACAAAGACAAAATGGCTGTTGA
>DMVM01000071.1 GCA_003476705.1 Coprothermobacter sp. | reverse complement strand
CGGTGGTGGACATGGGCTCTCTTGCCGAGGTTGGTACGTTTACCGGTTTGTATTACTTTTCTTCCCAAGCTGCATCAATTGTTTCGCCACCACTTATTGGCTTTATCTCTGATCTGGCAAGAAGCAAATACGTCATGTTTCCCTATGCATTGATTTTCTTTTTACTGTCACTTATATGCCTTTCAAACGTGAGAAAGGGTGATATTGTTACTAAGTAGCGTCCAAAGAAGACGTTTTAAGATTGCAGGAGGCAAAGGTTGATCTCAATGTTAGAGATTACAGACTTACGGAAGTACTTTGGTAAAACCAGGGCTGTGGATGTGATTTCATTTTCTTCCGCTGCCAGAGGAGATCTCCCTCTACAGTGTGGTAGTTGCCAATGTGATTTCTCAACGCGGACGCGAAGGTGCTTATGATCTGCTTGCTTACTTACACATGGTTGTGGTGTTTTTGCGTTTGGTTGAATGAGTGTTCTAGCTGCAGTCTTATGTGGCATGGAATCTGCTTTTCTACGGTTTCAGCTTGCAGTCGGCGCACTCTTTTGCCACTATTAGCCATCTCAACAACAATTGTTCGGCCGCTTGGAGATGATTTAAGTGCGGGTTAATGCATGCTTGAATATTGTAAAAATTGAATGGTTAAAATGATGTGGAAAGGCTTTGTGAACTCTGACCAACGAATGGAGGTGTATAGAGTTGAACAATACTGAGAGTAAGAACCTAAAACGCGGAGCTTTTTATTTCATAATACTTTTAGGGTTAGTAAGTTTGCTGGCTGATGTTACCTACGAAGGAGCCCGCAGCGTCACTGGCCCGTACCTGGGGCTGTTAGGAGCAAGCAGTGCTGTGGTGGGATTCGCAGCGGGCTTTGGTGAAATGCTGGGTTATGCTTTCCGCTTGGTCTCAGGCTATTGGGCAGATAGAACCCACCGTTACTGGCTCCTAACCATTGTGGGATATGCACTTAACCTGCTAGCTATTCCATTGCTGGCATTTGTGGGCAACTGGCAGGTAGCTGTTCTGCTACTCATCCTAGAGAGGCTTGGTAAAGGGCTACGCACCCCTGCGCGAGATGTCATGCTTTCTCAAGCCACGAAGCAAGTAGGTCGCGGTTTTGGATTTGGCTTACACGAAGCCATGGACCAGATTGGGGCTGTAGCAGGGCCTGTTTTTGTGAGTATCGTGCTTGCCCGCAACCTGGGTTACAGGGACGCGTTCTTGTTTTTGGGCATACCAGCCATTCTTGCCATGATTCTTGTGGTAACAGGAAGATTTCTTTATCCAAGGCCACAGGAGTTTGAACCAGCCTATAAAGGTATAGAAACAAAAGGCTATTCCAAGGCTTTCTGGATTTACTTAGGTGCTGTGGCGCTCATTGGAGCAGGTTACATTGATTACCCACTTATTGGGTACCACCTCCAGCAAAACGGCATACTCCAGCCGCAGTTCATCGCCCTTCTTTACTCTTTAGCCATGGGGGTTGATGCTTTGTCTGCGCTCGTATTCGGTGCGTGGTTTGACCGAGCTGGGGTCAGTGTGGTTGGCGTCTCAGCATTAATTGCTGCGCTGTTCTCACCTTTTGCATTCTTGCTCCATGTATGGTGGGGTCCAGTCATTGGTATGGTGCTCTGGGGTATTGGCATGGGAGCGCAAGAATCGGTGATGCGTGCTGCGCTGGCGGAGATGATACCTACAGAGAGGCGAGGCGTAGCTTATGGGTTTTTCAACACTGTCTATGGCCTTGCTTGGTTCGCTGGAAGTTTTGTCATGGGCATCATTTATGGTTTTTCTCCAACGCTCATGGTCATAGTTTCCGTAACGCTGGAACTTTTGGCGGCTCTACTCATTTTTGTAAATAGGCATAGTCTGGAGCACGGCCATGGAGTATAGTGTGAAGGACACTACTAAGCAGTTTTTACTTCTGGGGCACAGGGGATCATCCTTGCTTTGGCCAGAAAACACCCTGGAAGCTTTTTCGAAGGCTTTGAAGGCAGGAGCTGACGGTTTTGAGCTTGATGTAATGGTAACGACCGATGGAACTGCTGTACTGTTTCATGATCCCAACCTTAAGAGGCTCCATGGCATGGATGCGAGGGTGGAAGAGGTGAGCTACGATCAGCTTAGAGACTTGCTCAATGGGAAACAACAAGTTTGCACCTTACAGGAGGCATTGTCATTGGCTGACGACTATGACTGCTGGGTAGACATTGAGATAAAAACTACGCACTGGCATGTGGTACGTGAAACTGTAAGTAAATTCAGCCCCAAAAAGAAGATAATTTCATCCTTTAGGCATGACGTGGTTAGTGATTGGGCAAAGCTGGACAAGGGACAGTACTTGTTTGCCTACATCTATCAGCACTTTCCCAAAAATATTGATGTCTACCTTAGGGAAGTAGACCTGCTTAAGCCTGAGATAAGCTTCTTGGATGAACGCTATGATGCAATAGCTGGCAGGGTGCTACCTTGGACAGTTAATGAGAAGAATAAAATTGTTGAACTTAAGCAAAAGGCATTCTTTGGTGCAATAAGTGATTTTCCCAACCTGCTGGAGGAGGAAAACCAGCAGATCAGCCAAAACGTGGGTTATTTAATTTCTGCAGTGAAGAACATAGAAATCACGGCTGATGCCATTAAGTTGGTTTTGGTGAACACGTTAGCTCCGGTGCAACTTAAAGAAATTTCATCTGATGCTGAGGTGGAAACTTCGGTGCAGCTTCCCACTTGGTGGGATGTTGGGCAATCGCTGACGGTGATCATAAGAGGAAACCCTTCGTATCTGGTCGTGGATACGAGCTATACGGGGGTTATGAGTTTTCCCTTTAACCAACTGATAAAGTGGCTACAGAAGGGTATCAACTAGAACTAAGAAGGTCTTAATGATGACTTCAGCTGCCTCAGGAGAAGGCGAATGTCCCTCCTGAGGCAGCGTTATAAAAAACTTGGTTGTTGACAGCCGGTTGAAGAGCCACTGTTGATAACTGTGGGGTATGAGTTCATCTTCTGAGGAAGCAAAAATGATTACTGGTACTTTGACATGGTTGAGGTCCTTTCTTACACTGTCAATGGTTTTCCTCAGAGCCCGAAAGGGCCTCATTGATATGTCCACTTTCTTTTCATAAAAGTGCCCAAACGTTATGGAACGTCTTTGCTCAGGTGTGAGCCTTACTGCTGGATTAATAACACCTGCTGCTACTAAACCATTTTCTTTTGAATAATGCTGAGCTAGATAAAGTGCTAGTGTTCCGCCTAAGGAGTGGCCAGCTATGACAACATGTTCTACTTCAGTTCTAAGCTGTTTGAATCCTTTCTCGGCATCCTGCAGCCAATCTTCGGCTTTTACATTTGCCAAACTATCGGGTCGGTTCTCATGTCCAGATAATCTTGGTAAAAGGCAGGTGATACCGTATTTGTTCAGCTCTTGGGCAAAAGGAAGCATCTGCTCAGGCGAAGAAGTAAATCCATGGATTAGCAGCACGCCCAAACTGCGTGATTTAAGTAATATGGAACTCATAACAACTTTTGAATGAACTCCAAACTTTTTCGCTCAATGAGCTCTAGATCGTAATCCATGGTAGCTACATGGTAGCTGTTCTCCAATGTTACAAGTTCTTTAGTCTGTGAACTCACGTTTTCGTAAATCCATCTTTGGTTCTGTGGCGGCACCACGTGGTCTTCCTTGGAAGAGAAGATTAGTATGGGTTGATCCACGTCTTTTATATTGTTTCTGACCAGTCTTAGCAGTAAAGCAAGCTGCTTTGTGGCTCGTATCGGAGTAAGCTCATATGCTGGCTCTTTGATGCCTTTCTTGATGTCACTACCTACGCCCTTTGCAAATCTTGGTATACCCAAGGACCCCAATATGAGCAT
>DMVM01000105.1 GCA_003476705.1 Coprothermobacter sp. | reverse complement strand
AATCCCTCCCTCTCCGCCATTTTTTGTTTTATTAGCAAACTCGTGGAGTTCCCGCTTTTTCACCAAGCTACAGAATGTGGAGTATCCTAATATAAGATAGCATTGTACTTTGGTGTCGTAAGAGCTTATAGATTGCCATATGTTGTATAATTCATAAGTAGGTCATGGGAATGATCGTGGTATTCTTGCCACCGCGGTCTTGACAAGGCTCATGCCGCTGGGCTAAAATAGTAAAAGCTAACGGGCGGTTAGCTCAGTGGTAGAGCGCTTGTTTCACACACAAGAGGTCAGAGGTTCGAATCCTCTACCGCCCACCAAGAAAGTGCGGGAGTAGCTCAGTGGTAGAGCATCTGCTTGCCATGCAGAGGGTCGCGGGTTCGAATCCCGTCTCCCGCTCCATTGTTTTTGTTCCCCAATTGCACAGGGCGGATAGGCCGGCGTAGCTCAACGGCAGAGCAGCTGATTCGTAATCAGCAGGTTCCCAGTTCAAGTCTGGGCGCCGGCTCCATTTTCTTCTTTTGAAGAAAGAATCCGTTAAGGATGTCAGATTCTCCTCATTTGTGAAAGCTCGTTTCATGAGTACGTGTTTTTCTTTCGCGTTTGCCTTTTTGTATATATAATTGATTTGTTGTGGTAGGAGTGTGATGCTAACGTGACAGATGTTATCAGAACGTCTATTACTGAAAGTACTCAAAAAGTCTTTGGTTTGTCTACGGAAGACATGCCCGCAGTGGATATACAATTCACGCCTGACATTACCATGGGTGATTATGCTGTGCCGATAGGTTTCGTGTTGGCAAAGAAGCTAAGAACTGCTCCTGACAGAATTGCACAGACTATTGCGCAAAACCTCCAGGGTCCATTTCGGGCTGAAGCAGTTAAAGGCTATGTAAACGTGACCATGGACGATTATTGGTGGTTGGATCGACTTTCGCAGGGGTTTATTTCCTATCCACAGTATTCAGGTAAAGTGCTGGTGGAATATGTTTCTGCAAATCCCACTGGTCCTATTCACATTGGACATGGCAGAGGAGCAGTAGTAGGTTCAGTACTTGCAAATTTGCTTGATCGAGTATATGACTTTGCTGACTCTGAGTTCTACGTAAACGACGCTGGCGAGCAGATAAGAAAGTTCTGCAAAAGTGTGGAAATCAGGATAAGAGAGCTAAAGGGCGAAGATGTGGAACTGCCAGAAGATGCTTACCATGGTGACTACATCGTAGATATTGCAAAAAGCATTTTGGACCGTTACAACTGGGATACATTGAGCGAGGAAGAGCAGTGGAATGTGTTGTGGAATGATGCTGTGGACATGATGCGTAAGTGGCACAAGGAGACCTTGGAAAAGTTGAGTGTAACCATGAAGGTTTGGACCAGTGAGAGGCTCATAAGGCAAGAAGGATGGCCAGAAAGGGCCATTCAGTTGCTGCAGGACAAAGGCTACGCTTACGAAAAAGATGGAGCCTTGTGGTTTAAATCCACCCTCTTGGGTGATGACAAAGACAGAGTACTTGTGAAGAGTAACGGGGAGTACACCTACTACCTGGTGGACATTGCCTATCACATGGAAAAAATCCATCGGGGTTACAATGTGCTTGTAAACGTTTGGGGAGCCGATCACATAGGACACGTGCCACGCATGAACGCTGCTCTTACTGCTTTGGGTTTTCCTGATTGTTTGACGGTAGTACTAGTTCAAACGGTGAGGTTCTGGAGACAAGGCGTAGCTGTGGCTATGTCCAAGCGTAAGGGAGAGTTTCTCACTCTCGATGAACTCATAGATGAGATAGGGAAAGACGCAGCTCGAATCATGTTTATTACCAGATCAGTGGATGCCACTATTGACTTTGACATTGAGGGGGCCAAACAGAAAGCCATGGATAATCCAGTGTACTACATTCAATACGCCTGTGTTCGTGCTAAAAACATATTGACGCGAACTGATGAACGGCAATTCGGCAGCTCGCTTGGTTTTGACCCTCACGAAAGAACACTGCTTAGGCTTCTAAATGCTTTTCAAGAACGCATGGCTTTAGCGGTGAGAAAACTTGATCCATTTGTCATAGAAAGCTATGCTTGGGAATTGTCAGATGCTTTTCATAAGTTTTACCAGTTTGACCGAGTGATAGGCTCGGAATACGAGAATGCACGTTGGCAGCTGGTGGAACGATTCACGCAGGTCATGGAGGAATTGTTTACCCTGTTGGGTATTGAAAAGCTGGAGAGGATGTAAAGTGATGACAAACACGAAGTTTGTTTTTGTTACGGGTGGCGTTTTAAGTTCTGTGGGAAAGGGCATAGCTGCTGCGTCCATGGGGATGTTGTTTAAGGCGCGCGGCTACAAAGTCACAGCCATAAAAATGGATCCTTACCTGAATGTGGATGCCGGGACCATGAGCCCTTATCAGCATGGTGAAGTTTTCGTGACTGAGGACGGAGCGGAGACCGATTTGGATCTGGGACACTATGAAAGATTTTTGGACGAGAATTTGTCGGGCAAGAACAACATTACATCGGGCAAGATTTACTCACAGGTAATTAACAAGGAACGCAAAGGCGATTACCTTGGTTCTACGGTGCAGGTTATCCCGCATGTCACTGATGCCATAAAAGAGAGTATCCTTTATGGTGCTCAGGGTGCTGAT
>DMVM01000087.1 GCA_003476705.1 Coprothermobacter sp. | reverse complement strand
TCAGGAAGCATTAAACGCTGTAGCAAGGCTCCAGCCAGAACGAATTGTCTACATAAGCTGTGATCCATCAACTCTGGCTCGGGACATCAGCAGGTTCCAGCCCTTTGGCTATTCCCTAAACCACATCCAAGCCATAGACATGTTTCCACAAACCACACACGTCGAGTGCGTGGCACTGCTAATGAAAGAAAAACTTTGAGCATTTCAGCAAAGGATAAACCCTTGTCAAAGCGCTACAATGAAAGGCTGTAAAGATTAGAATGCAAGTTACGTGATGTATTGGAACAAAACAATTAGATTATTTTCATGGACAGGAGGTAAACCATGCATTTTAGGCAAGTAACGTTAATGGTTGACAAACTCGAGGAATCCATTGAGTTTTATGAAACAACTATTGAGATGACCATAGCTCGTCGTATAAAAACAGAAACAGGAGAAGTAGTGTTTTTAACGAGTGGGGAAGGACAAACAGAAATTGAATTAGTTTGTATGCTGCAAACGCCAAAAGTTGATGGTAAAGGCTTTTCTCTCTGTTTTGAAACAGAAGACTTGGATGCAAAACATGAAATTCTAAAGACAAAAGGATTCAATCCTTCAGAAATAAAGACACCTGACGCAAACAGCCGTTATTTTTGGGTATATGATCCTAACGGCATATCGCTGCAGATAAGACAAAAAATTCAGTAGACTTTGTGAATATGGAATTGAAATAAAAGAGTTCCTTCATAAAAGTTGGTGTGGTAATTGTACGCGCTGTTGACGAGCACTGACAGACTTGTTTACAAAATTCCAGATTACGTATATGTTCCAGCCTAAATTGGAATAGTGTGTATCTTAATTGGCTTTCCTGTGGACAAAAACAACGTTAGTCACCTGAACAGCGTGTAGCAAAAGAATATGATCATAAGAAGAATTGAAGCTGAAGACACTGAAGCATTCTTATCTATGCTAAAGCAATTGGACTCTGAAACAAAGAATATGATGTATGAACCTGGGGAAAGGAAAACATCCGTAGATGAAATGAAGTCAAATATTTTAAATACCACTACTTCCAATTCGCTTTTATTAGTGGCACAGGACAATGGAAGAATAGTTGGTTTTTTATCTGCTGAAAGAGGATTTGCTAAAAGGATAAAGCACAGCGCTTACGTAATGGTAGGCGTATTAAAGGATTACCAAGGTAAAGGTATCGGAACAAAACTGTTTCAAGAATTAATCAGTTGGGCAAAAGTAACAACATAACACGCCTGGAATTAACTGTAATGGTTAATAACGAGAGCGCCAGAGAATTGATGGGAAAAGAAGTCTTACGCGAATCGCTGGAACGAATAAAAGATATAGATGCTGAACGCGCCGAGGATGTTTATAGCTTTTATGCCGACCTCGATGCAGCGTTAAAAAGTGTTGCAGATAAGACTCGATCCGGAGGTTATCAGTTTTGGGTGGTGGGAAACAGAACAGTTAAAAACGAACTCCTCAAAACCGACGTAATTATAACTGAATTGGCACCTCAATACGGGCTTACGCCGATATTTATTGTTGATCGCAATATCCCTAACAAGGTGATGCCGTCACAGAATTCACCAACCAATGTTAGCGGAGTTACTGGATCTACTATCACAATGGAGCATATCGTCGTCCTCCGCAAGAATTAATAAGAATTTCTAATGTAGAATTTCTAATGTGATAGAAATCACAAGGAGGATTTGCAATGGCAAACGAGCTGCAGCCATTATCGCTGCTTTTTCAGAATAGACTATTCCGTATACCGGACTATCAGCGAGGTTATGCTTGGCTGCAACAGCAACTGGTCGACTTCTGGGATGACCTTGTAAATTTGCAGCCTGATCGCTTCCACTATACGGGACTCCTGTCACTTAAACCTTTGAATAGCCAGGAGACAGTAAGCTGGGGTGAGGATCTTTGGCTTGTTGAGAACGGTTACAAGCCTTGCCATATAGTTGACGGGCAGCAGCGCATAACCACGTTTGTTATTCTCTTGAATGAAATCGTGAAATTTCTGCGTGGCTTGGACGAAAACAGGAATAAGTCAGATAAGGAGATAACGCTTGGCTATGAGACTGTCGAGGAGATTGTTTCGAAATATATATGCAGAAAAAGACCGCCGAATGGTGTGGTTACGACATATCTTTTCGGCTATGAAGCCGATAATCCCAGCGCAGAATATATGAGGTATAAGGTCTTTGAGGAACCATATTCTGGCACGGTAAATGAAACGTACTATACGAAAAACCTGAAGTTTGCGAAAAACTTTTTTGCTGAGAATATCAGGAAGCTGTATGAGGAATCCGGCGCAGACGGCCTTGATGCTATAAATACTTTGTATAAAAAGCTTACTCAGAGATTGATGTTCAACCTGTATGAGATTGATGATTATTACAATGTATTTGTGGCTTTTGAAACCATGAATAACAGAGGTAAGAAACTTACTAATCTCGAATTATTGAAGAATAGGCTGATCTATCTAACGACGCTTTATGACGATGATGTATTTGATGAGAAGGACAAATCTGCCCTTCGCAAGAAAATAAATGATGCTTGGAAAGAGGTTTATTATCAGTTGGGAAGAAATAAGAGCGTGCCTCTTTCTGATGATGATTTTCTGCGTGCACACTGGATTATCTATTTCAGATATTCACGTGAGCACGGCGATGACTATATCAAGTTTTTATTAAGCAAGTTCTCACCAAAGGGAATATTTGAAAAGAGGCCGTTTCTGGTGGAGACTGAGGCCGAGGCAGTCATAATTGATGATGTTGCTGATGTCGAGGACGCTGATTCGATAGAAACGGAAGAGCCAGAGACGATAGAAGTCTCTAAACTTCAGCCCAAGGAGATCGAGGACTACGTTAATAGTCTGAAGGACATGGCTAAATACTGGTATGATACTTATTTCCCGTTTGAAAGCACGAATCTAACACGGGAAGAGCAAAAGCGTGTGGATAGACTCAATCGCATAGGGATTGGGTATTTCAGACCGCTGGTCACTGCGATCATCAGTCGAAGGGATATTTCTACGAACAGCAGAGTAAAAATCTTTGAAGCCATAGAGCGCTTCATCTTTGTAGCATTCCGCTTAGGTAATTTCAATGCGTCCTACGGCAGCAGTGATTATTATCGTGCTGCGCGTCAGGTGTATATGAAAGAGAAAGATGTTGATGAGCTCTGCAAGGAAATTTATGACAGAACTACGAACGATATGGATTTTGCCACGCAGAATTTCGTTACCAGAATCGAGAAATACTTCTCTAAAGGAAACGGATATTATGATTGGAATAGCCTGAGATACTTCTTCTATGAGTATGAAGCTAAACTTGCTGAGAAAAACAACATAGATCGTTTTTGCACGTGGTCGATGTTTACGAAGTCGGAGAAGGACAAAGTTTCTATTGAACATATTCTTCCGCAGACACCGACAAATTACTATTGGCGTAATATGTTCCGACAGTTTAACGACTCTGAGATCAAGATGCTTTCAGGAGCGCTTGGAAATCTTCTACCGTTGTCGCAGAGTGTAAACTCGGCCTTGCAGAATGACAGCTTTGAAGATAAGAAGCATTCTAAGACCACGGGGCGTCGCGGGTATGAAAACGGCTCTCACTCGGAGATAGAAGTGTCCAAGCTGCAGGATTGGACTGCTTTTGAGATATACAGCAGAACAGAAAAACTCCTTGCTTTCATGCAGGAACGATGGAACCTGCAATTCAGCGAGGAACAGTTGGAAAAGCTGATCGGCATTTCCTTTGTCAAGGACGGGCGCGAAATCCCGGAGGAGCTGGAGGAAGTATCTGCGGTCACGCCTGAAAACGAGGATAGCGCGGAAGACACCTTATATGATCAGAAATTTCAGTTCTGGACGGCATTTGTAAAGTACGCGGATGAGCATGGCAGATCAGCTGATATAGCAAAACAGAAAGCTTCCGGACGCACATATTATGATGTTCATATCGGCGCGAATGGATACCACCTGTTCTTTTCTATTCCCTATGGCAAGCGGATTAAGATGGGCATCTATACCTATAATGTGGATACCTATAACCGCTTAAAAGAATTAAAAGACCAGATTGAAGCTGCATTTGGCGAGAGTTTGAATTGGGAATATTCGAACCCTACAGGAACGACAAGGTCAATTGTTGTCGAAGAAGAGGCAGATGACTTCAATCCTGTAGAGCAGCCGAAGATATTTGATTGGATCATCGATCACTTTGACAGAATCACATTAGCACTTTCTATGGCAGGAGAGCATCTCAGTTTAAGCGGAGAGTAATCAGGGACTCGGTTTGAAATCAGAAAACGGTACTGGACATATGCCTTAGTACAAATACATGAGGCGCATGGTAATCCCGGCTCATTCAGTAATGTTAATGCGAGCACAGACAATTGGATAAATGGCTTCTTTGGAATAGGCGGTTTTTACCTCTGCTGTGTTGCAAATTTTGATTCTGCTCGTACTGAAGTGGTGTTTGGTAGAGCTGAGAAATCAGAGAATAAGGCTGCTTTCGATGCACTGTATCAGCATAAGGATGAGATTGAAACAAAACTCGGAACTGAGCTTCAGTGGAACCGTGGAGACGATATTAACTCGTCAAAGGTATTTATACAGATTGATAACGTGAGCATTGAAAATGAAGAAGACTGGCCTCAGATGGCGAAATTTCATGCTGATTGGTCAAAGAAATTCTATGATGTGATCGTACCGTATATAGCTTTAGGTGGATGATAGGTTGAGACTATGGCTTTTCGGACTTGTTCCCTCAGAGAGAAGTTTTGAGCAGACGGAAAATCTGTGCATTTCCATGTAATAAGTAAGAGCAGGCTCTTTGACCTGTTTCCGCATACGAACGAGCTTAAAAAGTGGCATTTTTGAGAGTAAAAACACCCTTTGATAAATTCCCGCGAACGACCGCAAAATCTTGACATCAATCTGGAACAATCGAGCCACGTCGAGTGCGTAGCACTGCTGATGGGAGAAAAACTCTGAGCATTCCAGCAAAGGACAAAACCCGTCAAAGCGCTGCAACGAAAAGGCTGTAAAGATTAGATTGCAAGTTATGCGATGTATTAACAAAACACTTTCTGGAGATTATTTTCCCCTCGACAAAAATAACCTTTATCTTCATTTTCAGCGCTACAGGTTTACTCTTATTTGCTCTTGCACAGATAGCACTTACACAAAAGTAAACTAAAGCACACGACTGATTGCTATAGATTCAAGTTAAAAGAACTCTTCCCATGCCAAAAACATTTCATATGGCGCAACTATCAGCACACTATATAAAACTGCAATAACTGTAAATATTGAGTCCGAATTTACTAAAGAAAAAAGAGCCAATGGTTCTGTTAAAGCGTAGGTAATTGCTGCCGCATTTCTCTTTGTTTTCAGAGTATTCTTTGCTATAATATAGTTTAGGTGCAAAGAAGAAATTGCGGTGATATTTATCCTCTATATGAGAGAAAACAAATTCTCCAAGAGTTCACATACGCCAGCCTAAATAAGCTTACGGTTCCTGTCCACAAACCCTGAAGCCCTTTGCACTGAGTTCTTTAAAGTACGTAGGTACGCGATATGTCGACCACATATGTAAAGAGAAACTCAAGAAAGAAGATAGACAACTGAGGAGGTACATAAGATGAAAGTAAATGGTAACCCTGAAGGTATAAGCGAGCTTATTAAAGCGTTGCTCGCTGTGCAGCATGAAGTCAAAAATCCAATTGCGACCAGCGAGAACCCATATTTCAAATCTAAATACGCACCACTGGACCAAATTGTCGATCTACTCCGCCCTTTACTCACAAAAAATGGTTTGGTAATGGCGCAAGAAGTTTTATCCAACAGCTCGCAAGAAATTTCTATTGTTACCTACCTGTTTCACACCAATGGATGCTGGTTAGAGTTTGGACCTGTGACAGCTAATCCTCAAAGAACACGTGTTCAAGTGGGTGTTGATGAAGAGAGAAAACCTATTTACGAGACAACGAATGAGGTATCCGTACAAACAATTGGTAGTACTATATCTTACCTAAGAAGGTATGCTCTTTTGTCGCTATTCAACATGGCAGCAACCTCTGAAGATGATGATGCAGAGAGTACAATGCCAGAACATCAAACTGGATCTAACGCACTTCTCACAGCAAACCCCAAAAGAATTTCTTTTGTGCTTACCCTTGCAAAAGAAGTTGGCTTAAACGAAGAACAGATTAGAACAATGGTGGAAAAGAAATACAATGTTCCATTGGACAAGCTGAATAACGAGCAAGTTGACGCACTGATAAACTACCTACGTAGCAAGAAACAAGAGCGAAGCTTGTAGAATAGACTTTCTTAGCACGCAACTCAAAGGAGGACCGCTCCGTAAAAAGTGTGGTCCTCCTCATTTATTACTACAGGTTCTCTTCTGCTTCCTTAACCAGCTCACCAATTAGCTCATCCACATGAACAATTTTGTCTA
>DMVM01000021.1 GCA_003476705.1 Coprothermobacter sp. | reverse complement strand
AAATTGGTATTTTTTCACCGTTAAACGGGTTTACGGCGTACTTGCCAAGGAAGAAACCTTCCTTTTCTTTTTCCGTGCTGAGACGGTCAATTTCTGATTTCAAAGAGACCCTTTTTAAGTATTCCTCGTAAAGCTCTTTCAGCCCAGTGTCCTCTACCAACTCCATTGCCAGTGGATGCTCAGGAGCTAAAACCATGAAAGTAGCGCCGTAAATGGTGTCCAACCTGGTAGTAAATATTTCAATGAATTTATCAGTTCCTTCAATGGCAAACTTTACCAAAGCACCTTCAGANNTCCAAATCATTGAGCAAGTCTTCAGCATATGCCGTTATTTTTAAAAACCACTGTTCAATTTCTCTTTTCTCAATTGGGCTATGACAACGCCAGCATTTACCATCGATAACCTGTTCGTTAGCAAGTACCGTCTTGCAGTGGGGACACCAGTTCACCTTTGCACGCTTCTTATATGCCAAACCATTTTCATAAAGCTTCAGGAATAACCATTGAGTCCATTTGTAGTAATCAGGCAAACAGGTGGCAACTTCCCTGTCCCAATCATAGCTAAAGCCAAGCTTTTTCATCTGCTCTCTCATGTAACCGATGTTGGACAAAGTCCAGTTTTCCGGGTGAATACCCCTTTCTATGGCTGCGTTCTCCGCGGGCAGCCCAAAAGCGTCCCATCCCATGGGATGAAGCACATCAAAACCTCTCATTCTGTTGTAACGTGCTACCACATCCCCCAAGGAGTAGTTCCTGACATGTCCCATGTGAAGCTTGCCTGAGGGATACGGAAACATTTCCAGCACGTATTGTTTGGGCTTCGTACCAAAAGTCCCATCAGCTTTAAAAAGGCCACGTTCTTGCCAGTACTTTGACCAACGCTCCTCGGCCAGTTTGAAATCGTATTCTCTACTGCCGTTGCTTTCGTTATTATTCGCTGACTGCCGCACCTTCATCACCCCAAACATTTTCCTCAAGCGAATAGAATCTTCCAATATCCTTTCTAAACATTAATTTTACTTCGCCCGTGGGACCATTTCTGTGTTTGGAAACCACCAGTTCCACTGTGGAGTTTTCTGGGCGAAGTCCCTTTTGTTGCTTGTAATAATCCTCGCTGTAAAGAAACATAACCACATCGGCATCCTGCTCAATACTACCGCTTTCCCTTAAGTCACTCAGCTGAGGACGTTTATCCGCCCTTTGTTCCACGGCTCGGCTCAGCTGCGACAGTACCAAAAGCGGTATATCCAGTTCCCGCGCCAGATTCTTTAAAGAACGGGTAATCTCAGAAACTTCCTGAACTCGGTTATCCACGTTCTGACCCAACCTTATGAGCTGCAAGTAGTCAATAATTATCATCCTAATGCCCAGTTCTGCCACTGCTCTCCTGGCTCTGGATCTGATTTCCAAAACCGATAATCCGGGAGATTCATCTATCCACAGAGGGGCATCTTCCAAACGTGACATGGCAATACGCAGTGCATCAAAGTCTTCTGTGCCTAAGTAACCCGTTTTCAGTTTTTGGGAAGGCACATTGGATACAGCAGACAACAGACGCTGCACGAGCTGCGTTGCAGACATTTCCAACGAGAAGAACAGCACTGGTATTTCTTCTTCCATGGACATGTACGTCGCCACATTCAGAGCAAAAGCCGTTTTACCCATGCCGGGGCGCGCAGCCAAGATAAGCAAATCCGACTTTTGAAATCCCGTCAAAAGTTCGTCCAACTTCTGCAAACCGGTGGGGTAACCTGTTACGCGGCTTCTCTGAGCATATCTTTCTTCAATGAGTGAGTAGTATCTCTTAACCAGCTCGCTCACTGGCGTTGCCGACCTCATGTATTTCCACATGGAAAGGCTAAACACCAATTGCTGGGCCTTATCTAAATCCTCTTCGATATTCTTGCCAGTGTAACCCAAGCGAGCAATTTCCGTACCAACCCTGATTAGCGAACGTTGCAGAGATCGTTCCTTTACCAGTTTTGCATAAGTGCTGACGTTTGCAGCAGTATAGACTGACGAAGCCACCTGCGCTACGTAGTCCTGCCCACCCACCACATCCAGCAGGTTATCCCGTTTAAGCCTTTCCACAAACGTGACCAAATCCACAGGAATGCCCTCTTCATACATTTGAGTCATGACCTGAAACAATATCTTGTGGCGCTCTTCGTAAAAGTCTTCAGACAAAAGTGAGCCTGCTATTTCTGCCAAAGCATCCCTATTAATGAGGCAGGACCCCAGTACTGAAACTTCTGCCTCATGAGAATAAGGCATCCCAAATGAAGATTCGTTAATCATTTTCTCTCATTCTCTCTCCACTTCCACCTTCACAGTTGCCCATACGTCCTTGAACAGGTGTATGTCAACCTCATAGACCCCCACGCTCTTTATGGGATCTGGCATGTTTATATCCTTGCTGTCCACTTCCAGCTTCAACTGCTCTTTCATTGCCTGGGCTATCTGTCTTGTAGTAACGGCACCGTACAACTTTCCTTTTTCGCCACCTGATGCTTTTACTACTACTGCTTTCCCTTCTAGTTCCTTCTTTAAATCCAAAGCTTTCTGATAGCGTTCTTCCTCTTTTCTTTGCTCACGCTCTTCGCGCTTTTTCACCTGTTCAATGAGTTTTTCGTCAGCCAAGATCGCCAAGTTGTTCTTAAACAAGTAGTTACGAGCATAACCCTCGGCGACATCAACAATTTGTCCTTTCTTTCCTGTACCTGGTAAATCTTGAAGTAAATACACTTTCACCGCCATTCACCCCTCCCTTCGTAATAACCTCATCATGCAGTCGTAAATGCCAAAAAGAAAATACACCTGCGGAAAGTAGGGAAAGACAAGCCCAATTATGAGCAATGCCTTGACGAATTTATTGTCTTTTTCACCTAAAAGAATCCTGCACAAGTAGAACATTCCGCAGAAAATCAGATAATACAATCCAATCACATAAAGGTTGAATCCCAAGAAGGCAGTGTAGGAAGACTTAATCACCATAAGCAAAAGCGCTGCAGGAATAAACCAAACCCCCAGTGCCGGTAACCTTACCTCCTGCATGGCTGGTAAATTTGGCAAAGCCACCCCCAGCCTTTGAGCAAAGGGCTTCAGTATGATGTAGTTGTAAAAAGCCAGCAGAACGCTTCCTAAAAGAATCAATGCTGGCGTCATTAAACCGCTTTCCAGCGTATCTGCATACTGCTCGTAGGTTTGGGCAATGGCATTCCACGAAGAAGTAGCTGTGCCAGTAGCCCCAGTAGCCGTTGTGGCAGTCGTGGCAGTCATGCCTCCGGTTGCTGTGCCAGTACCCGCAAATCGGCTTTCAAGCATGGTCGCAGATTGCCTCATCACATCAGCCATTTCCTTCAAAATGTTTTGGCGGAGAATGAGCTGAGATCCATAAAGTATTAGCGTTGTCACAATTACAAAGACCGCCGCCCCTAAAAGCAGGGTGCGCTCAGCACTGTAACCATGAGAGACTGCCCAGCCCAGAGCCAAGCCAATGCTTCCCANNGTCACAATCACAAAGACCGCCGCACCCAAGAGCAGGGTACGCTCAGCACTGTAGCCATGAGAGACTGCCCAGCCCAGAGCCAAACCAATGCTTCCCAAAGAAAGTACCACACTGACAATGATTAGCGGATCTCCCGTAAGAAAGTAGCTTATGAGTGCCGACACTACCACCGTTATGGCTCCGTAGCGCAGCCCGTGTTTAGCAGACACAACCAAGAATGGCAGTGGCGCAATCAAACTTATGAGGGCGCCCACCACCGGAATGTACCACCCCATGAGCACCAATATAACAGCAAGAGCGGACATAAGCCCGCTCTCCACAATAGCCTTTGTAGAATCTTGTCTCATCACACGGTACCTTTTACTCAGTCATGTACGTGCATACTGCGAGCCTTACCCACTTAAGCAGCCCCACTCGCGCTCCTACATCCTCGCCTTCAAAACACTTTAATCTGTTAGGCGTCATTTACTGCACCACGTAAGGCAGCAGAGCCATTTCCCGTGCCCTTTTAATGGCTCTAGAAAGTGACCTCTGATGAAAAGCACAAACCCCAGTTACCCTGCGAGGCAGAATCTTGCCTCTGTCAGAAGTAAACCTTCTCAGGCGGTTTACGTCCTTATAATCAACTTCCCTTACGCCATCTGCGCAAAGTGGGCACAGTTTTATTCTTCTTTTTCTCTGTACTGGCATTACTTATTCACCTCCGAATATAATCTCATTCTTAATTATGTGTTGTACGATCAATTCAGAACTACGAACCGCACCGAAGTTGTTCAAACTAAAATGGCACGTCAAAGTTCTCATCCAAGTCCGTCAGATCGTCAGAATCCTGTTCCTGCAGCTTGGATTCCACTTCGTTCAAAATGTCCATGGCGTCCACATCTTCGGTGCCCTTCACACTGGTTCCTGTGCTCACGCCAGTGGAGCTTTGCTGAGCGTCTTTTTTGGTATCCAAAAGCTGAATTGTGGAAAGGACAACTTCTGAAGTCTTTCTTCTTACACCATTACGATCGGTGTAACTTCTAATGCGCAACCGGCCTTCAGCGAAAATCAAACGACCCTTTCTCACATAAAGATCCAGCAAGCGTACCAAATTATCGCTGTAAGCCACACAATCGATGAAATCAGCTGGGAATGGATTCCCCGATTGATCCTTACCAGGGTTGTCAATGGCTAATGTGAAATTAGCCACTCTCTTCCCACTGGGCAAAGCTTTAATCACAGGATCGGCTGTTAACCGCCCGATCAGCAGTACTTTATTCAGCACTTCTCACTCGCCTCTAGTAATCATGAACCGGAGAATTCTCTCATCCAGTTTTAAATCCTGAGAAAATTCATCCAGGTTTTCCACAGGCAACTCAATCTGGAATAAGCTGTAATAAGCCTGCGTACGCTTTTCAATGGGATAAGCAAGTCGTCTAAGACCCCAAGGGTCCAACTTAGTTACTTGCCCTTGGTACGACTGTACCTTTTCGGTAACCCAGTCGTTGCCTTCTTGGTAGCCGTTGTCATCTTCGGCCCTGTAAATAACCATGAGTTCATACTTTCTGTTCATAAAATCCTCCCTTCGGTCATAGCAGCTTTCCCCTTCTTGAACTTGGGAAAGCAGGGTTTGTTTTTCCTTGTTTTCCATTTATGTGCTGCTAAACAACTATTTTAGCAAACAATAGTATTGTACAGCAAGAGGCACAAAAAGGCTAAGCTTTATTCTTTTCATAAGACTGCTTGATTAAGTACATCACGTAATCGAGATCAGTACCAGTATCAACGCTAATCTCATAATCTCCGTTGCCCCAATGCCCTATCGTTGATACGTCGCGAGCCTTACCCATAGGATCATTGAGTTCACCCTTCCTCATATTAAGAAATACCTTTAAACCCTTTTGTTGTATGTTTACATCAGTGAAATTTCTTACTGATACAAAAGCAATACAGTGTGTGGTCGCCTTGATTTTGACATCGCCTAACTGTAAAATCCTCTCTTTGAGCTGTTCATAAAGTTCTTTGGTTGATTCTGATGCCTTGGCTAAGTGATCCTGTTCATTATATGTTCTTAGTTCTTCGGGCGCCGTTGGCCTCGCCGTGCTGCCTCCCTTAGCAATTACTTTTATAGACTCATTTGCACGGGCTGGTTCAACCTGCTCCACCAAAACCGTGCCGCTTGCGTATCTTTTTACCTTCCACAACTCAATGGGTATCCTTAAAGTTAATCTCCAGCTTGAAATCTTCTTCCCTGATAGGCTTAAGTTTTCCATCTTTTATTTCATAGAGCGGCATATACCCACCCCTCCCGCTTGCAGCCGAATACAACGCCCCATGCAATATTTGTAATTCTTTATCATATTTTAGCTTACACAGAAGACTTGCGCCTTGTTAAACAGGAACATGAAATGATGATATGCTTTTCATTAAAGTAAGCTGAAGGACTCGGATTATTCTTTAGCTTGGGAATGGAGGTGCTTAAAATGCCTGAGCGGTTAATGACCATACGCGTGCGCATGCCACAGCTTAACCGAGACAGAAACGTTAGGATTTACCTTCCACCTGATTACTTTGCAAACTTGGGTAGGCGCTACCCCGTATTGTACATGCATGATGGACAAAACTTATTTGAAGCAAGTAAGCTATCTGGGTTCTCCTGGGAAGTAAACCAAACCCTGGACAGACTTTTTGAACTGGACCCCCAAAGGTATGCTTTCATTGTAGTGGGCATTGATAGTAACACTGTGGGTACGAAACGTTTGGATGAGTACTGTCCCTGGCAGTGCCGCATTTATGAAACACCTGAAAATCCTTGGAATTACACCTTGGTTGATGGTGAAGGCGACAAGTACTCAGAGTTCATCGTAGAAACGTTGAAACCCGTCATTGACAGTGAGTTCAGAACGCTACCTGACCAAGAGCACACCATGATTGCTGGAAGCTCTTTGGGCGGGCTTATTTCGCTGTATATGGGGCTCAAATACAACAACGTGTTTTCCACAGTTGGCGCTTTCTCAACAGCCCTGCTTTTTACCTATGACCGCATGGTGGAATTCATCAGTAGGCTTGATTTACAGAGCAAAGTAAAAGTATGGCTTTACGTGGGTGGAAACGAGATAACAGATCCGCAAAGCCCTGAGGAGGCATTGGCATTTCTAAGTACAAACACGAAGCTGTGCGAAGTACTTCAAAAGAAGCTGGGGCGCGAAAACGTCACCTTTGTAGTGGATAAGGATGCTACGCACAGCGAGGAATACTGGCGCACTTACTTTGAAAAGTTCATAAAGTGGGCTGCGCGGAGTAGTTAACTTCTCACAAACGTGTGTATGGTAACGCTTCCGCGCATCCCACCTTACATGTACTGTACACTGTTACAAATGAGGTTCTTATCTGCAGCGTTAACCTCCGTATTTATCCTGTACAAGATCAAGCAAGCCTTTTTTATCAAGCAGTTCCATGGGAACTAAGAAGGTCACCGTGGCAACGCCAGGTAGACGACCTATGCCAATGGCTCCGGTGATGGTAGCTCGGTTCAGTACCTCAGCATAGGGAATACCCAAGAACCTCGAAGCACGCATCAAACCATTATCGGTGGCTTCGTTTAAGGTAGCTCCAGTTCCCACAAAGCACAACGGATAACTTTCTTCAATCTGGCTTTGTCCCCACTGCTCTGCTAAAACATATGCAGCATCCATTTCTTCATCGGTGAAAGGTTTCGCCATGGGTGGTAGATCATCCTCGTTGGGCAATATGATGGGGCCTTCCACTGTGACGCCCTTGAGAACCTTTACCTGCACAGTGGCAATGCCCGCAACGTCAGTGGTATGGCCAGCTATTTCACCGTTACCCTGCATGGCGTGCATATCGCCTAAATAAATGCCTGCGCCTTTTACCTTTACTGGTACAATGACCACAGCGCCCTTGCGGGTCATATTCACATCCATGTGCCCATCGGTTCTGTGCTCATCCAACTGTTCTTTGGTCATGCCGTATTCATGGGTTGCTCCAATAAGCAGTTGTCCAAAATCACCTGCGTTGTGAGAATCAGGGAACGGAATGGAAGGTGTGGAACCCAGCTGTCCCAGGAATGGGCGCATTCTTGCCACAGTGCCCACCAAATCATGCGGTGCCAACACAACAACAGGATTCTGCACAGAATTTGCAGGTGTTTGCATGTAGTAACGGGGATTCTCTCCAATGGCACGCGCAATTTCCTCGGATACGGTTATTCCAATACCTTTCTCGTGATCAAACACAATGGTGTAACCGTTCTCAAACTTGAACGCTGCCACATCAGCACCGCACACAGCACAGCGTATGGCATCTGGGCCTGTACCTTCTATTCTGGTCTCGGGTCTTTCCGTGCCACAGCTGGGGCATCGTTTAGCCACAAAAGGATCTCCTTCATATCTG
Organism: Coprothermobacter sp.; assembly: GCA_003476705.1. GTDB lineage: Bacteria > Coprothermobacterota > Coprothermobacteria > Coprothermobacterales > Coprothermobacteraceae > Coprothermobacter. The sequence continues at coordinate 8,970 of DMVM01000021.1, read as the reverse complement.
CCCTCAATGACCACATCCTTGCCTGAAGAGGTGGCAATGGAAGTTACTTGAAGGTCTTTTATGTAAATTGCTACGCTGTCTCCCACTTCAGCCCCTTCCACATAGACGGGCTTGGTGACCTCGTGTCCACCCTTTAGCTTGGGTGTTAACATGGGGCCCCAACAACCAGGAGCCGTATTTGCCACAATGTAACCACCATCTTGAACAAAATACTCCATTTCCTCATTGGGATCTAACACCCCTTCGGTGAATTTGTCCACAAACACCACGGGCTTAAAATTTTTGTCTGCCATTTGCATCTCATCTCCTCTTTTTCTTACTTTCTTACTAAATGTTTTGATTTGAACTTGTTCTTCACAACTCGTTTTTGCTGTTGTCGTCACCACATACTACTTTTTTAAGCAGCTTACCAGGCCAGTCCTTATCCTCAAGGAACAACACATGCTTCTGTTCATACAAACCCTTCTTTTCTTTCATGTCGTGCCTCGGCTTGATCAGGGCATAAGGCGTCGTCGAAATAATGAAAGCGTCAAGCGTTACCTTGGTCGGCACTGGCGCAGTACCCAGTGGCAGATCTGACCTTGCGGTTTCGCTACTACTCACCCGTTTCCGTAGCTGCTTTTCAATGGTCTTTATTCCACTGTAGCAAAACTTGATTTTTTCATCATCCAAACCACCAGCGTAAACGAGCCCATGTGGGTCCACAAACACTATGATCTGCTCACCTGGCTTGGCCAACCAAATAATGAAGTCGGGGTAGAACCCCGCCCATTCCAGTTGAAAACCAATTCCCGTTCTGGACTGGTTCCTCATCACATACGGGGTGAACCCGCCCGGTACGCCGCTCTCGATCACGTAACGGTGCAAGTCCTTCAGAAATTTTTCTTCCCCTTCATTCAGCGGTGCCGGATGAGCCTCCCAGTCCTCGTCATGTTGTGCCCTTTTGACCAATTTATTCAGTGCCCGCCCAGAAAGCAGCGGTACGATGACCAACTCCTTCAAATCCAACAGGGGATTAATGTCATCATTGCTTTTGCCATTGTTTGTGGCATTGCCGCCGGAACCAGTAGGTGTGGCCACAGCACCATTCAACTGCGTGTTCGTCATGACCGTATCAACCAGGCTTTTCAGCCTTTGAATGGCAGTTTCGTTGTCACTAGGAATTTTGACCACGTAGTAGCTGGGCTGTTCTTCATTCACGGTGAACAAACTCAGTTGTCTACTCGTACCAGTTGCCTCCTCCAAAGTGGCTGGTTTCATGTTTTCCGTTTTCCAACGGCGTTTTTGCTTGTTGTAGAACACATCAACGTATTTCTTCAAACCCTGAGTTACAACCCCCCGTAGATCCACAACGTCTTTCATGGACCTCACTTCGAAGCCGGGGTAGTAAATGGTGAGGCGATTGTCCTTCCAGACATGCTTCAAGGCATCCACGTCAAAAACCAGGTTCCAGTAACCGCGTGAAGCCTTAAATCGTAACATTTCCAAGTAAACCGCTTCCCAATCCACGTAATCGGCGTATTCATCCCACGACAATGGTGACGTACTGCCCTTTCCCAGTTTAACTTGACCACCTACTATGGCCTCCGTTGTTGATGACGAATCAGGTGGCCGGTAACCATCATAAGTACTTATTTGTGGTGATAAATCAAATGTGACCGTCGTAGTACCGCTGTCGCCTAACATCCCACCGTGTTCTTCGTCCTCTTCTCCGTTCGCTTCACCGTAATCATCCATGACGTTTTCAGCAGCGTCCAACACCAAAACAACATTTTCTTCAAACGGTTTGGGTGCACTGCTGACAGGCACAATCAGTTCTTTCCATCTTTCCTGATGCCGCGCTTGAATGGGAATTTGTATTTCTTCGTAATCCACACCTTCTTTTTTTATGGCTTCAAGAAACTGTTCCAAGTAATTCGCTTTTATGCCGTAAATGAAAAGTGTTTCCAAATTGCTCAGATCAGAGTGGCCGCTTCTTTGCAGTGTCATGTTCTTTCCCCTGATACGCACCCCACGACCAAAAAGCTGAATAATTTGCGGACCTTGACCACGGCCCATATTCAGAAGCCCCATGGAGGAAACACGCCACGTGTCCCATCCCTCAATGAACTTTCGCGACCCCAGAAGCACGTTAATTCGGGAATCAGTTTCCTTTATTTGTTCAAACAGGGACCGTTCGATGACATCTTTTTCCAATTCGAAACCGTTGCTTTTCAATGCCTTCACAATGCCGCTGTCCTGCCCCACATTTATGACCCCGAAGTACGGATTTTCCCCCACGCGTAGCCCGAATTCGCCTGGAGCGTTACTTAGCTGAACTACACGCAGTGAACCGCGACCGTGAAAAACACGCTGCATGAGGTCATCCCACAGTGCATCCAACCCAATACCGGATCCGCTTTCGCTTTCCATTTGCTGAGATTCGATGAAATTCTTCCGAAGTTCATCAAACCGATCACCGAACAAATCATTTCCCCCATCATCCAGGTAATCACCTCTCAGAATGCGACCAGTTGCATCCTTCAAGCTTCCATCCACAGCTTCGCGGAAGAACCGCGTAACCAATGCCACATCGGAACTTTCGCCCTGAACTGTGGCTCCCACAAAGATCCACAGCGGTTTTTCCACGTTGTGGAGAATGGCCAAATCCCGGTTCTTCTCGTAACTGAGAAGCTGTTGGTAAAAACTGAGCAGGTTCGCTGCGAACATGACGCGGGAATAGTCCGTCTGCGCCAATGAAGGAGCTTTTTTCACGTTCATGACCCGGAAATCTTTTCCGTAATGGTCATTGTAAAAAAACTTGTAGGAGTAGTCAAAAACAATGGACTTTGCGTATTCCTCCATGGTAGTCCAATCTTTTTCACTGAGTATTTGACCAAAAGTTGCACTGTACTCAAACGTAAAACCATTGGAACCCAAAGCGTCTCGCAAACGTGCCCAAACCCGTTCTTCGCTTCCCTTTCCCTTATGCCCTTCGTCCACAAAGACCAAATTACGCCCTTCAAAAGCATCCACGGGCAACGTTACTCCGCCGCCCCTTTTCTCTTCCTTCAACTTAGTAATTTCAATGACCAGAACTTGCCCAGGGTTAATCGTGGATCCAGTTGTCGTGAGCAGGCTTTCGTGATACAGAGTGGCCGGTATGCCACTACTGCGTAGTTCTTCAAAGTGTTGTTTGGAAAGCCCCTCATTAGGAGTTAGCAGAATTATGTTGCTGGGTTCAAACGGCTTGTAACGCTTGAATTGGAGGTAATTCATGTGCATGATGAGTGTTTTCCCACTTCCGGTTGCCATCCAGAAAGCCAGCTTCTTAAGATCTTCACTGGTGAAATCGCTTAGTTCCTTTTTGAACTTAACTTCGTTGCTGTAAGTGTGTAAAAACTCGTTCAAGTCGGTTACAAACCGATTCGTGTCGCTGGTAAGGCGGTCCAGAAAAACCTCAGTAACCAGTAGCGCCAGGTACTGGAAGTACTTCAACAACACATTATTTCTGCGTTTGTTTATGTGATCCACGTATTCCTGAATGTTTTTGTCATAGGCCATTAACCTATCCGGTTCAATTTTTAACGTTGTGTCCAGCTCATCCATGAGCTTCCTGTAAAAGTAAGTAACACCATCCGAGTCCACACCGGGTTTCGCCCTGAGAAGCACTTCCCGGACATTTTTCAAACTGGCCACACCCAGAACCTCACGCATGAAGTATTTGCTCAGTACCAAGTACTTTTCCACGCTGCTCACGGTAAGCTCACCCCAGTGGGTTCCATGAGTCGCTTGAACTCGGGCTCAATGGCCATGACTTCGGCTCCGTTTACATCACCGTGTGTCAAGGTGGACTGCCCATTCACGTAAACAGTTTTCAACGTGAGGTTCTCGCCAGCAATTTCCTTCAGACTTTGCACAATGAACGCTCTGTCGGCGTCGTAATCTGTCTTTTTCCAAGTCTTAATGTCCCAATCACGCCAAACCACTGCTACCAGCTGCTGACTTTCTTGTTCCAAACCCAGTACAAATAAATACTTATTGCCACTGAGCGGTGTTGCCACTGCGCCGCGAATTTCACTCACCGTTTCTCCACCATTGGCGTCCATCGTTTTCATGACTATGCGCTTCACATTAAGCCCGAGCAAGTAGTTAAACGTTTCAGGCAGGTCAACCACTAACTCCTGCGGATCACCGACTTCCTTCAGATTCACTTTTAGTTTGTAACTGAAAGGCTTACTGAGCTGATCGATCTGCAGCAAATAAGGAGATTTTTTCGATTCTTCGGTTAAGAAGTACTTCAGCAAGTACTCGTCCTGAAACAAACTAAGGTAGCCGTCGTTGGGACTAAGCTCCAGGTTATCCAGCACATCCTCGTACTGCTCCAGGACTTGGTACTTGAAAAATCCACCCGCAGTTTTCTCATTGTATGTTTCTTTAACATCTTGTTCCTTGGAAATACCCTTTTCGTCGTAAGCCAGCACGTTTTTCATGCGTGGTAGCACTTTCTTCCAGAAGTGTTCGCCCATTTCAACGCCAATCCATTTTCTGCCAAGTTTGTGTGCTACTGCCGTTGTTGTGCCAGAGCCAAGGAAGAAGTCCATTACCAAATCACCTCGGTTAGAACTTGCTTCAATTACTCTTTTAAGCAATATTTCAGAATTTTCTGTTTGAAAGTTTTGTACATCTGAGTATGAGGGAATGTCTTTCCAATTATCAGTAATTTTTGTTTCATCAGATGTTAAATATTCTACTTTCCAATTATCAGCATGGCAGTTCATGCACTTATCGAGTGTTTTAACACCATACACCTTAGATTTATTATTTATATCTATGAATTTGAACTTATCTTTGCTATTTAAAATTAAATTAATAAAATTTTCCTTACTCTCGTTTTCATCATAATAATAAATTGCTCCACACTCTTTACATTTTAATCTAAGGTAATTTTCTTTAATTAATCTATCAACTTTTTCTTGAACAAGTGAGAAATGTTGGTTTTCTGGTGGTAACAATATTTTACCAAAAAATATCCTTTCTGGGGGATTTCTCCTTTCTTGTTTCAAAAATCCAGTCCATTTCATATTCATTAAAGATCTTTGTTTAAATATATCCTTTTTATAAAAAGAATTTGTTTTTGAAAAAAGAAAGATATTTTCAGTCTCATTTTCAAATTTATCTGGTGTTCCTATTGATTGTCTTTTTCTATTTATTATAATCTCATTTCTAAAATTTTCTTTCCCAAAAATATCATCCATCAGGCATCTGACAATCCAATTTCCATTGTAGTCACAACGCACAAAGATGCTGCCGCGATCACTAAGCATTTCTCGTCCAAGCCGCAAGCGGTTTTCCAACATGCTTGCCCAGGTGGAATCTTTGTACTTCACATTGTAGAGAAAGTCAGCATCCTGGTCCTTGTTGAATGGCGGATCAATGTAGATGGTCTGGACTTTGGCTTTGTACTTGCTCAGTAGCGTGTTCAGAGCCTGAAAGTTTTCACTCTTTACAAGCAAACCATCCAGTGCATCATCCAATTCCGCGTTTTTGCTTATCTGGGCCAACATGCGCCACTTGAACTCTTCATCAAAATAAGCAGTGTCCAAGGGCAGTGGCTTATACATTTCCGGCCTGAAAAATGTACCGGTACCAGCGTCCTCTGCACTCCACAGCTCACCGTCATTTGCACTTCCGTGCCTGAACAGATTTTCACGAGTCCAGCCAGTGGCCTCAAGATTCAATTTCAACAGGGTGTTCCATTCATTTAGCTGCTCTTGGTTCTCAAGTACGGCTTGTTCCACGTATTTCATGAACTCAGGGTTTGTCCATTGAGCAAGCTTGTTCAGTGTGATCACGTATTCGCTCTTGATAACAAATTTCTTTTTTTCCCAAAGCCGTTTTTGGAAATCTTCAACCTGAGCTAAAAAATCAATGATGGCAGTGCCAAGTTCCTTTACCGCACTAGCTCGGCTCAAGTGCTTATTCACCTCATTCGGCACCAACAAAGTGCTCGTATCAAGTACTTCGGCTTTTATGAAGTAATCCAATTGGTCGTTCAGAAATGCACGCAGATTTTTGTGAATGAAGTAATCACGATTGTTCTTGGAAGTGAAGCGTCGCAAATGATAACCAAGCAGGCTCCTATTTTCTTGCTGTTCACCTTTCTGCTGACGGTCCAGCCCAACATTGCTTTGGACCGGCTTAGCTAGCCAATCAGCAAGCATTTTGTCCTTTTTTGCCACGGCGTCAATGATGGCTTCCTCCAAAAGCGGGTTTAATTTGTCCTGCTTGATTCTTACAGCGCTCCGATCAGTACCACTACGGTGTTGAGTACCTTCGTCCTCGTCATAATCTTCCTCTTCCCAGAAATCTGCTTCCCCAACCCTGCCAGCATCTTCATTATTAGAACCAGCGTTTGCCGGTTTTGCCGACAAACGCTGTGTGTCATGAAACCATGCCTCGCTCTCGTAAAGTTCCCTGTACTTGAACCGTACTACCACGGTCCTGGATTTGCCTTCTTTTCCTTCTGATCCAGTTTCAATGATGACCGGCTCTTCTGCGTCAAGCACGAAGAAGCGGTCTGTTGTAGCTTTGTTTGAACCGAGTTCTTCAGTCGCTTCAGTCAATCTGAATACGATTCTTGTGCTACCAGCAACAAAGGTGTAATCACGGAACAACGTACCCGTCTTCGTGTAGTATTGCCCACTGTTCACCCAGTACAGTTTGATCTCCTCGCCGTTGTACGGAATGGCGTACTTGTGCCCGCGTACGCTGTAGCGGTAACGAGGCACAAAATCCCCATCTTCGTAATACCGACTAAAAAACGTGTAAAGATCATTGTAAACCCTTATTTTCATGTCCTCCACGGTCATTGCATCAGCTTGCTGCTTGCTAAGTTGTTCGTATTCCTGGCCCAATGGCGTGTCCTTGAATTCCGGCTTCAGGGTACCGCTGGCGTCGACAGCCTGTTTACCAAAGTTTTCCCAGATTTTCCTCACTAATTCCGCCATGCGTCTGTTTGTTTCTTCCGCAGTATGGTCGGTAAAGAGCGCAAAAGCCTCGTTGACACGCTGTGGCAGTTTTTCTTCAATGAAATTGTCAATTTCACTTCTGCGGAAATTCAAAATGCGGTAAATCCCGAAGTCCAAATCCGATGATGCATCGATTTCAAAAAGCTGTTTCAACAAATTCTGCAACTTTTCAAGCGCTTCATTGTTTGCGCCATTACCACTCACTTCTTCATTCACCATGGGAATTTAATCCCCCCTTTTCTCGTTACTCCTTTGTTGTATTCCTAGTTTGCTTGTCTTGCATTGTGTGATGCAAATTACCAATGCGGCAGTTACGTTCGTTTGGATGTACGCTTTGCAATTTGCCCAATGGTTCCAAAAGAGCCAGCGTCACCTTCCAGTTAAAAAAAACCACGCAATTTTGATAACGGTGAAAAGTCTTCGTCTTAGAAACCCCGCAAACCGCCATTACATGAGCCATGTCATTTCTCACTTCACATGAATAATTTTAACCCGCACAAGCGCGTTTAACTACCCATTACAAGCATTAAACACGGAAAAAAAGCCATTCAAGTCATCGTCACCGACACGAAAATGCTTTTTTGTCCACAAAGAAAGCACACAGCAACACACAGCAGTACTCAGTAGATCTCTAGGTTGTTAGCACGCAGAAATTCACCCACATCGTTAAAAGCATTAAAAAACAAGGGTGTACCGGCAAAGGACAATGGCGTGTGTTAAAGAGAACTTACACCTGCAAATGGTTGTACAATAAAGGCATAAAATGGACATAGTGCTTATTGGTGCGGGTCGCGTGGCGGGAGCCTTTGCTCCTTTCTTAATGAAGCTGGGAAGTCTGCGCATTTGGAATCGAACCTTCGAAAATGCCAGCATTTTGGCAAAGAAAGTGGGCGCCGTTGCCATTAGTGACCCGATGCAAGTGAAAGGCGATTTTGCTTTTGTGGCAGTATCTGATAAAGCCTTGAAAAACGTGGCTGAGCAGTTCTCACAAAGTTTCACCGTCGCACTTCATACCAGTGGGTTCCACCCTTCCAGTCTAATTGAGCCTATGGCAGATTACGTTGGGTCGCTTCACCCATGGCTGCCCATACCAGAGCAAGATCACAACCTGCTGGTTAATGCACTGGCAACTTTTGAGGGAGACAGGGAGGCTGAGCAAATTGCAGCAGAGCTTGCCAAGGTTGTTCCACTAAGATTGCATAGAATCGATTCTGAAAAGAAGATCATTTACCACACAGCAGCTGTTCTGCTTTCCAACTACGTGGATGTGCTCATGATTAAAGGTGGAGAATTGCTTGGAGAGGCTGGCGTCACACCTGCTCATGAAGATGATAATGATGCGACTAGTAGCGAAGACTCCAGCGGCGAACTGGATGCTGAAAAACTCTTTGTGAAGGAAATTGTTGAGACAACACTGAGAAACTACTTGAAATTAGGTAAAGACAGTTTGACAGGGCCTGCGGTGAGGAAGGACATGGAAGTTATAGATGCAGAGGCTTCTACACTTAGCGAAAAATGGTCTTTGGTTTACAGACTGTTGGCAGAAATCATAATGGAGGGAGGTATTTAATAAAATGAACGCTATTCAGTTTAAGAAACTCAAAGGCAGTAAGAAAATAATCATGCTTACCTGCTACGAATTTTCCTTTGCCAGTGCCTTGGAAGAGGCTGGCGTGGATGCTCTCCTTGTGGGCGACTCCTTGGGCAATGTGGTTCAAGGCAAGGAGTCCACTTTACCGGTGACTTTGGACCAAATCATTTACCACACGGAAATGGTAAAACGCGGTGCACCCAACACCTTTGTGGTAGCTGACATGCCTTTCTTGTCCTACCAGATAAGCGTCGAAGAAGCCCTGCGAAACTGTGGCCAGGTTATGAAGAAAACCGACTGTGACGCTGTAAAACTGGAAGGCGGAGAAGAATTCGCTCATCTAGTACGCAGGCTTACGGAAATTGGCAT
>DMVM01000032.1:9278-10835 GCA_003476705.1 Coprothermobacter sp. | reverse complement strand
CAATAAGAACAACAAAAAACAGCAGGAGGAAAAACCACTGCCAAAAACTATTCATCCCCCATAGCCTTCCTTACCGCCTCGATGAGACGGTCAGGTTGGAATGGCTTTACCACAAAATCCTTTGCCCCCACTTGGATGGCCTCGATTACTAATTGCTGCTGCCCCATAGCAGTTACCATGATCACGTTTGCAGAAGGATCCATTTTAAGCAGTTCTTTAAGCGTCTGAATACCATCCATCTCAGGCATCGTTATATCTAACGTTACCAGCTCCGGCTTAACTTTTTCATACAAGACTAAAGCTTCCTGTCCATTGGAAGCCTCTCCTGCAACCTCATAACCGTTCTGCGTTAAAACGTTCTTTATCATCATTCGCATAAAAGCTGCATCGTCCACAATTAAAACCCGTTTACTCATTTTAACCTCCTGCTGTCTAAAGTTCTGCCTTTAGCCTTTCCTTGGGAGCTATTATATCAAGTATTCTAACACCGAAAGACTCGTCAATTACAACTACTTCTCCTTTGGCTACAGGTTTACCGTTGACTAAAATGTCAACAGGTTCTCCCGCCAATTTGTCCAGTGTGATTATGGAGCCTGACCCCAATGACAAAAGGTCTTTGAGGCTTACTCGACTACGCCCAAGTTCTACGGATACGTTAACTTTTACATCGAGAAGAAGTTCCAAGTTCCTAGGTAAGGGCTGAATGTCACCTTCAGCTCGCAGTTGTGGGAAGGTAACATCTTCAACGTCATCTTCTTCCATAACTGGGGTTGATGTTTTCTTGACTTCGCTAGGCACAGTTTCAGCTCTTTCCGACACATCACTGTATCCCATTAAGAGTACGGAAGACAGTTTATTGGGTACGCAAAACCATAAACCACCTTCCACTTCTATAAAAGACAAACCACTCACTTTTTCCTTTAAGGCTTCAGCTTTCACGACTTGAGCTGCGCCCACACTAACAGAAGGGATCATCCCAAATTGTTCTGCGTTTTCCTGAACAGAACCATGAACGCTCTGATTTATAGCTTCCCCAATAGTGCTAAGGACTAGATCATCATTAAGGTTATCCACAGTAAGCTGGAATATTCTGAGCATTTCATTACCCAATGCTTTAGCTAAGTCCTCACTAAGCACTAAGAAACCATCACCAAAATCACCAAGTGCAAAATCAACAATCACAAACTCTTCTTGTTCATAAGGCAAGTTTTCTGTCTTATAGAAATTACCCAACTTTACAGTGCCATTTGTAATCTCACTTAGCAACCGTTTTAAACTACCAATGAAATCAGACATATGGTCTTAACCCACCTCCTCTTTTCTGTCTTCTTCGCTTCGACCAGTAACAAGCAAAGCTTTCCTTCGCTGGTAAGTTCCGGGTATGCCTTCGGCAAATAGATTCCCCTCTACCAAAAGGTCCACTTCCTCATCGCTTCTCCTGCTAAGCTCAATAACATCGCCCACATTCCACTTCAAGATTTCACCAATACCAACGGACGCTTCTCCTAAGACCACAGAAACCTCTACCGTTATGTCCTCAATAACCTCCATGAGCGT
>DMVM01000032.1:0-9209 GCA_003476705.1 Coprothermobacter sp. | reverse complement strand
CATATGGTACCAATGGCAGTTTTCTCACCAAGCTTCTCTTCGTAGGTGATAACTATGACCACATCGCTGCCAGGCATTATCTGCACAAAACCTGGAGAATACTCTACAGTTGGCTTACCCAAATTCCAATGAACAATGGGCTTCCATGCTTCCAACCAGTGCTTTAAGTAAACATCCATAACCCGATTCATTAAAGTTGCTTCAACAGAGGTAAGCTCTCTAACTTCTCTTAACGGTTTACCGGGACCGCCCAAAAGTTTGTCAATTATGGCAAAAACGAAATCCAAAGACATTTCGAAAATTACACTGGTCACATCGATGATAGGCACCAAATACATGAAGGTAGGGTCTGATAAGGACCTTATGTACTCTTGGTAAGTTACCTGGTCTACCGAAACAATGGAAATAGACATAGCAGACCTTAAGTACCCTGCAAGCTCCGTACTTGCTCCACGGGCAAAATTCTCGTGTAACATTTGAATGGTCCTTAACTGCTCCTTTGAGAGCTTGTCAGGTCTTCTAAAGTCGTATTTGCGAACTACTTTCTCTTTGGTTTGAACAAGCTCTGCTTGGCCGGCTTTAATAGCACTTAGCAAAGTATCAATTTCTTCTTGCGATAGCGTTTCTGCCATTATGGCATCACCGTTATAACAGTATCAGCCCCAAAAAGCACATCACTGAGAATGATCTTTCCATACAAGTTGTTTATCCTTTTTACAAAATTGTCCTGTATTTGGCTAATGCCTTTATCTGTGGAAAAATCCTCAGGTTTTAACGTCTTAAAATACTTCAAAAGTTCGTCCTGAATTACCAAGAAACTTGGATCCATTTTTTGAATCTCGTTAAGCGCTTTTTTATCATAGAATTCCAAATTCACTGTCACCTGAATAATGTACTTAGGGCTACTTAGGTTTGTAGTGAACTTGCCCAAAGGCTGAAGTACGGGCTCAGGCTTACTTTGTGCTGCTGTATTCGATCCCATATCCTTGACAACAGGGGCGAGTACATAAACGCCAAGTGCCATTCCTGCACCAAGCAACAGTACAACCACAAGCAAATAAATTAATATCTTCTTCATCAGTCCCTCCTAATGGTAATCTCCACTCGGCGATTCTTTGCCTGTCCTTGAGGAGTGTTCACATCTCCCACCGGAATATTGTCGCCGTATCCAACCAACACCATTTTAGAATCATCTAAGCCCAAAGACTTGAACCGCTCCAAAACATTTAACGCCCGATCGCTAGATATGTGGAAATCATCTATGTAGCCAGGGCATGTTGATAAGGTATAGGCGGCATGCCCCTCGATGTAAATTCGATAGCCCTCCTTCTGTGCCTTAACAAGCTCTGGTGCTAAAGCAGAAAGTATCTGGCTAGTCTCGGGTCTGACGGAAGCTGAGCAGGGCATAAACAAAAGGTCGCCTGAGACTCTAACCCTGACTTCATTGGCACCTTCTATTACTTCGATCGCCTCAGACCCGTACTGCTGCTGAATGCTTCTCTCGACTCCCCCCAAATTACTATAGAGCTCAGCCACTGTCATTGGTCCCTGTATTATGAAGTCAGGCGGTATTGGCATAGGGGGGCTAAAAGTGGGATTTGATGGCAAAACGCCCATACCTCCACCCAGAGCCACCACAAAAGAGTATGCCATCTGCTCGAATTTAGTTGCATTCAGCGTAGAGAAAGCAAATAGCATGACGAAAAACACCAACATGTTAGTGACTAGGTCCCCGTAAGACAAACACCAAAGAGGAGCACCCGGCCCTGAAGAGTCCTTCCTCTTAGGCAACTTCTGCCACCTCTTCAGTCTTTTGAGCCCTGGTTCTCTCGTACTGCTCCCGTTCAGCAGGTGACAAGAACGAAACTAAACGTTCCTCCAAAAGCCGAGGGTTTTCACCACTTTGAATCCCCAATATGCCTTCCACAATCATTTCTCTAAAATCACTTTCCATGTCACTTTTACGCTGTAATGTGTTGCTCATGGGCTGAAAAACGCCGTAGGCGAGCACAGCACCATAGAACGTGGTGATTAAAGCCAATGCCATAGCTGGCCCTATGGTGGAAGGATCATCCAACCGTCTAAGCATTTGCACTAGCCCCATTACGGTTCCCAACATACCGAAGGATGGAGCAAAACCCGCCCAAACGTCAAAGATCATCTTGCCATCCGCATGTCTGTTTTGCATGGCTTCTATGTCCAAATTTAGTATGTTTTGAACTGATTCCGGCTCCACACCATCGATAACCAATTGTAGACCACGCTTAACAAAAGGATCTTCCAACTCTTCGAGTGAATCTTCTAAAGCCAGCAATCCTTCTCTTCTTGCCTTGTTAGACAGGTCCACCAAGAGTTTTATAGTACCTGTTTTGTCAAAAGTCTTCTTCTTAAAAGCTACCATAACATACTTCGGCAAATTCCTCATGCGATCGAAACCCACAGCTACCAGAGTAGAGCCGAAGGACCCACCAATAGTAACAAGCATGCTGTTAAAACTAATAAAAGAGTTCAAGTCGGCTATTATCGATAGCACTATCAAACCAAACGTTATCGCCAGTCCACCTAATACCCCTATGTCCATTGATCTCTCACCATGTTTTTAAACCGCACTATGCGTTTGATGATCTCACTTACAGATTCTTTACACAAGTACTTATGACCGTTAACCAGGAAGAGCACGGTGAAATCACCGCGCTCTTCCGCCTTTTCAATTAGATCTTCGTTGAGGTAAAATTCTTCGTCTTTTGGCGAAGTCAGTTTAATCATTCATAGCTACCTCTTCAATCCAATTATATCCTGCGTAACTTCGTCTGAGGTGGTTATAACTCTTGTACTCGCCTGGAAACCACGCTGCGTAATAATGAGATTCGTGAATTCTTCGGCCAAATCAACGTTTGAAGACTCCAAAGCACCTCGAATAATGAGAGAGCCAAGGTCTCCAGCTTCCACGTAACCACGAAAACCACTGTTAGCAGTATTCTGCCACAAGTTGTTTCCCTCGCGGCTTAGACCTGCAGGGTTCTGAAAGTTAGCCAAGGCGATCTGTGCCAGTTCTCTAATTTGGCCATTGTCGAATTCGCCCATAACTTTACCTTCATCCGTGACAAACCAGCTTAATAACTTACCGTTCACATTTCCATCTACGAGGCCAACCACCCTAGAGTCAGCAGCATATTGGGTTATCGCAGAGAAATTCAAAGTTATTTGTCTCGTCTGTGCTCCGTTACCTGGGTCAAAATCGATTGTGGGAGTCGTTCCATAACTTTGACCATCCTTTTTTACATCACTAATTCTTCCGTCTGAATCGAAAGTGACCACATACTGAACAGGACTTGCAGATTCCATGGACACCGTGATATCCCAGGTGTTTGCACTAGCACTCTTAACCGCATTAATGAGCATGGAGTGAGTGACTCCCAGACTGTCTATAACATTACTCACTGTAAAAGTAACATTAGCACCCTCAGGAGCGTTTGCATTTAGATTGCCCTGGAACTGGACATTAGTGGTGGGTGTTGGAGGTATGGTCAGACTCCGAGGTATAACAATGTCTCCCACCTTATTGGTATCGGGCTCCACCACCGGATCAGCCACGAGCGCACTTACAGTAGCATTACTCATACCTAAAGATGTAAAATCCAAGTTTATAGACATGTCGTTCCAGTTAAGCACACCTGTTTGGCCAGCCTGCACAATACCATTGGAGAACCCAAGCGTCTGAGTGAGCACAAGGTTAGGAGAAGCGGTATCCGTGCCTTCGTAAATATGAATGTCGGCAGTGCTACTGCTTGGCGTAGGTTGAACCAAAGCTGTAAACACATGTTCGTTACCTTCATTGTCATACACCCTGAAACCGAAGGATGTGGAAGCAGTCCCAACAGTGCCACCAAACCTTATCTTCTGCGTGGGTATCATGGACCATCCTTGGACCTTCAAACCCGTTGACAATTGTATGAGTCTACCGGTGAGGTCAATATCGAAAGCACCATCACGGGTAAACCAGTTCCTTTGGCCGTCTGATACTACAAAGAAGCCATCACCTTGTATGGCTAAATCCGAAGATCGGTTTGTATTGTTCGTTGGGCCCTGCGTCATGATGTTATCTATAGTAGCTAGTCCCACACCCAACCCGACTTGAGACGGGTTTGTTCCGCCTCGGCCACCGTAAGGTGCCCTAGCGCCCTTAAGCGTTAAAGCCACAACATCACTAAAAGTGGCCCGAGCAGCTTTGTAAGCAGTGGTATTCACATTAGCGATATTGTTTGATATGACATCAATCCTTATTTGATGAACCTTCAGACCAGATATGCCGTTAAAGAAACTTCTTAACACTTAAAATTCACCTCCCAATTCTTTAAGCGTCTCAGTCGCTCGACGCGTCCTCTGGGAGCCTCCGCAAAGCGGTCCAGCCCCATTTCCCTATTCAAGAATGACTGCTCCGTCAATCTGGCTAAACACTCCTCCCTTAGCAAAAGGAGGTGTCTTAAACGTAACAATGGTCCTACTTGGCACACCAACCACTACTGCAAGATCCTTGAGTATGATTACTCCTTCTCGTATGCCTTTCTTACTCAGTTCTTCTATACCCTGAGCTATTTTTTGGATTCTTTCCTCATCCAAGAATACTTCCCTGGAAACTAGACGACTACTAGCATGACCCGAAAGCTTTATTCCATAACCGCTCAATAACGCTTCGGCAAAATCAACAGAACTTTTAGCTGGCGCCTTGCTAAGATTGTTAACCTGGTTCGCACCACTTGTGGGACCAATTCTAAGATCCATCACCTGCTACCTCCTCGGCTCCGTTATTAGTACTGGGCTCTGCACCTTCTTGTGCCTTAGCTGATAGTAAGTTTTGCAACATGGTCTTAATCTCAATAAGTTCCTGAAGCACGTTAAGTAGCGTAATCTGGGTCGTCATGGTGTTAGTATCCATGGGTGAAAGCGGGTCTTGAGCTTTCAATTCAGCCAACAGCAGTTTTAGAAAATCATCGCGATTCAAGCCCGGCACTTTTTGCTCTGAGCCTGTTGTACCTTGGCTACTACCTGTAGGCGGTACATACACCAGTTTTCACCTCCCATCATTCCAACCTTAAACTACCATGTCGTAATGGTAAACTCTGTAGTCCTGCACAGTCACCTGAGAATTGTTAATCACATTCACAGCATCAAATTCGTAGCCTTTTCTTGCTAACCTTTGCTTTACGTGACCACTGTGTTGTTTTAGGTAACTCGCATCCTGGTCAGAATTAGCCATTATGGTAAGCAGGAGTTCATCACCACGCACATCAATGCCGAACCTTAGCGGGAGTTCTGCGAACCGCATCGCCAAAGATGACTTTTGTTCAAGAAAAGCCTCATTAGGTAGTTTAACGTTAGTCGCATCGGAAATAAGTTTGCCCGGCGAATGTTGCCATTCCGGTCTCAAACTGGAAGAAATGTCCTGATGCGCAACATCTTCAAGACTTCTTGGAAGAGACTCAAAAGCTCGTTGCACAGCGCTGCTTTCGGCTTTTTCCTTTGATGGCTCCGACTGCTTTTTCGCTTTTCCCCAGAGACTTTCTTCAGCTGCCATAACGTCGCGTTGATCAAAATCGGGTCCGCTACTGTGTGGCCTTTGTTCAGAAACTTCTTCCCTTGAAAGTTGGGTTTCTAAAGGGTTTTCATCTACAAACCGGGTTTCATCTGTTTCTTGCTTGGCTTCCTGCAGAACGTGATCTTTTGCTGTGACATTTTTAGCAAATTGATCCTGACTCATCCTTGCAGTGCCATCAGCTGCAGCGTGTTCTTGATAAGGCACCCTTAATTTTACATTTTCTGCCGTTTCTAGATAAGTGGTGTTAAAGACTGCGCCTTTGGGTAATTGGTCAGTTGTAGTAGCTGTCTCCTTTATCGATGCACCTGAAGGGAAAGGCGGCATTTCAGCCACTTTGTTTCCTTCATCGGTCGAAGAAACACTCTCTCCTCCGCTACCTTCAGCCGATTTCCCCGATCTTTGTGCCTCTAATGGAGCATTTCTAGACGCACCGTCGTCCGTTATAGGTGCTCTCTTGGTAATCACTTCGATAACTTCCGATCCTTTTAAGCTTTCTCCCTTTGAAAGTTCACCATCGGTATTTTGTTTAGACGTTGCCTCAACGCCTTCCGCAGCAAGCTTTACTTCCCTTAGATCCACTAACAAAGTATTCTCACTGCTAGCTATGGCGTCCAGCTCATGCTCCGGGTCATGACCTTCAACATCCTTTAACAGCATACTTCCTGGGTTAGGCTCAGCTAGGCTAGAAACGTTCTCCTGAGGCAAAGACTGCGCTTGATTTGCAGAAACAAAACTAATCCTTTCAGGTGTTCCGCTCTTTCCCAAGTCAACCTCCAGATAAGCTGTTTCTCCTGTGTAAATATGCCCACCGTTCAATTCATCGCTCTTTCCCCTCTCACCTGCTAGCACGTCACCATCTTTGTTTGTGATAACGTCATAAGAGTTGACAACTTTGCTGTCCATTTCTTTCTCAGGCCAGGTCCAAATGTTAGCTTCATACTGTGCAGCGCTTTTTCCCATTCCGCCAAAGCTCTTAGAATCCTCTACTTGAAATTCAGAGGTTCGCTCATCAGAATATTGATCCACTACCTGTTGAGGTTCTTTTCCTAAACCTTGCTCTTGCAAGTAGGCTTGCTTGAACCCTAAATCATCTTCTGGAGACGCACCCGCATGATCAATAGTGATTTCTTCAGCACCAGTGAGGTCAACATCACTGACTTGTTCATAAGGAATACCGTAGTTTATATATATTCCGTATTCAGGTTTATCAGAGAGCGTAGCGACTTCCTTGGTTTCACTGGTCGCAGGTTCGGGCCCGCCTAAAACAGCTGCAGCATCTCCAAGCAATGCTTCCTTCGAAGCAGCAAAGCAAACACGTGTACTCGATTCATAAAGTACAACGGCCCCAATATAAGCTGCAGACTGAGAGTCATTTTTCCCCGCTTCTGGAGAACCTTGCACACAACTTAAACGTTCTACGAAATCAGGTGCTAGCCCACTAATCAAAGCAAGCATTGCTGAGAAGTCTATAGCTTGTTCTCCTGTTTGTTCAAATACCTCAGACACTTGCTTCTTTAGCTGCGGCGACATGGCAGAAAAACCAGAACCCCAGAACTGTGTCAAGAAACTCAGATTCACAGCGCCACTCGTCACAATTCACCTCCTTTCTTGCGCGATCCTATTTCATCTAACAAAGACAGCTCCTGACGGAACGCCTTTGTTTGCGCCTCTCTTTTGGCATATTCTAGCAGTTTTTCCCCACTTCTTCGAGAAACAGCCTTCTGAAGCAACAACTCCCGCTTCTCCAAAACCAATCTATAGGTACCTTTTACCGTCTCCTTAGCTTTTTCACGAGCATGAAAGTAGGCATCGTAGGTTACCACGCGATCGTTAACCTGAGCAGCTCTTACTTCAAGCCATGAACGACCTACATCTCTTGCTTGCTCAGCTGCCAATCTATATTGCTTAACAGCTAAGAAAAAGTCATTCTTTGCTATGTCCTCCTCAATTCTTCTAACTCTGAGAATGCGAGCCGCTTTTCTAGCTGATAGTGCCAAGGACTTCCTCCATGAGACTAACAGTTTGTTCCAAGGTGCAATATTCTTTAACCTGCTGCGAAAGGAAATGGTTTATGGCATCGATATAATCTAGTGCTTCATCAATTTTAGGATTGTTTCCCCGTTGGTAGGCCCCTATGTTTATTAGATCCTCAGCCTCGGTGTAGACAGCCAGAAGCTCTCTCATTCGGTTCGCCAATTTTAAATGTTTCGCGCTAACCACATCATTCATGACCCTACTTATGGACTGCAAAACGTCAATAGCTGGGTAGTGTGCTCGGTGAGCAAGAGCTCTACTAAGTACGATGTGCCCATCCAATATGGACCTTACAGCATCGGCAACGGGCTCATTCATGTCGTCACCTTCCACGAGCACTGTGATAAAGGCTGTTATGCTGCCCTTGTCAGAATTGCCTGCCCTTTCAAGAACCTGGGGAAGCAGTGCAAACACAGAAGGTGTGTAACCACGGGTGGTAGGAGGTTCACCAATAGACAAACCAACCTCACGTTGAGCCATAGCTAGACGGGTGACTGAATCCATCATAACTAGAACATCTTTACCCTGATCTCTGAAATATTCAGCGACGGTCATTCCTGTGAGTACAGCTTTTACCCTTAACAAGGCTGGTTGATCACTGGTAGCCACTACTACCACAGATCTCTTAGCACCTTCTTCGGTTAAGTCTTCCTCAATAAACTTCCTTACCTCTCGACCACGTTCTCCAACCAATATGATGACGTTCACATCAGCAGAAGAATTACGAGCAATCATACCAAGAAGTGTCGATTTACCCACACCTGAACCTGCAAATATACCAACCCTTTGCCCCTTACCCACAGTCAAAAGCCCGTCTATGGCTTTAATACTGGTTTGCAAAGGTTCTGTGATGATTTTTCGCTTTAGCGGATGAGGAGGATTCTGATAAACACTTCTCTTTTCGCCATATACGGGCCCCTTATCATCTAAAGGCTCACCTATGGCATTAACCACTCTGCCTACCAAACCATCACTCACCTTTATCCAAAGAGGACGCCCCATAGCCCTGATAAGGCTGTTAGGGCCAATACCCTGTACATCTCCAATGGGCATGAGAAGTGTTTTACCTTCTTTGAAACCAACCACTTCAGCGAACATGGGTTTACCGTCAAACCTATTAACTGAACAAAGCTCTCCCACGAAAGAAGCAGGGGTTAGAGCCTCAATACTTAAGCCACTAACATTAAGAACCTTTCCATATACCTCGAAAAGATCTACGTTAGCAACTTTATCCTTTATATAACTGATCTTCGGGGTTGTCATGTAAGGATGACTCCACTAAAGTTCTCAAGTTTCTTGATAACGTTTCCACACGGGCGTCCACACGTCCTTCCTCAGAATCGATGAGAACTCCAAAACCAATACGATTGTCTTTGACAATTTGCACTGATTTTAGATTCCTAGACAGCAACTCTGAACTCTGCAAGAATTTCTCCACCTCGCCTACAAAACGCTCATCAACATGGATCTCCAAAGGATAATCGCCACTGAAACGTTGCAGGCATTTCTCCAAAATTCCTGTTATGAGTGTGGCGTCGTGCTCCAACGAACGATTTAGGTAATTACTGGCCGCCACAGA
>DMVM01000157.1 GCA_003476705.1 Coprothermobacter sp. | reverse complement strand
CGTTGATCAAACGTGCTCCTTCTTCAACCACGACATCCTGCATGAGTATGGAGTTCTCAACATAAGCTCCAGCACGTATGATGGAGTTTCTACCAACCACGCTGTGAATCACATGTCCTCCAATAATGCAGCCATCAGAAACCATACTGTCAGTAATGCGGCATGTAGTGGAAAACTTTGCTGGTGGAAAATCACGAAGTTTTGTCAAAATCATGTTCTGAGTTAAAGCTTTGTAAACATTAAGATCTAGAGCATCCATGTGAAGTCTGTAGAAGGTTTCTAAGCCGTCAGATAATTTGTACATGGGGATATCAGTTGCAAACTGTTCAATCCGTAAATCGCTCCTTATGCTTGCCACAGCATCACGCCAGAAGTCTCTAAGGTCTTTGTAAGCAAAGAGTATTTCCAGGAGAAGAAACTTGTTTATGACAAATATGTAGGGGTCTTCGGGGTCTCCAATGAATGTTATATCAGCAGCCTTATCAATGTGATAATGCAAGAGCTCATGAAAATCGATATTGTAAACACAATCTCCCCATGCAATTATGGCAAGTTCTTCATTAGCTCTTCTTAGAAAAGTAGTGTTCTTGAAAAGGGCATCCAATGTACCTAAGTACTTGCCAGGCAAAATGAAAAGACCGCCTTCTTTTTTATCCAAGTCCCATTGGGAAGCAATGCGAAGATGATCCAGCAGAGATACTGCTTCAGTATCTAAACTAACACCAATACGCACAATACCCGCTCTCACAAAGCTGGACAAGGAAAAATCAATAGCTCTGTATTTCCCGAGTACTGGCAAAGAGGCGGCTGGCCGTACTAAGGTTAAGGGGTCTAAAGAATGAATCCAATCATGAGCAAATATGAATCCAAAAGCCTCCATATTTCTATTCTATAACAAGTGTTTGTTCAGTTCAAGGACACGGAGTAATCCCAATAGGCTCAAATGCGGTTCGTACTGTGCAGGGAAATCAATCACTTGGTGAAT
This sequence comes from Coprothermobacter sp., assembly GCA_003476705.1. Classification (GTDB taxonomy): domain Bacteria; phylum Coprothermobacterota; class Coprothermobacteria; order Coprothermobacterales; family Coprothermobacteraceae; genus Coprothermobacter. The sequence continues at coordinate 4,908 of DMVM01000157.1, read as the reverse complement.
GATTTTAGCTGCGCCACCTGTTAGCACCGCTGATAAATCAGGGTATTGCTTTTTAAGCCTGGCATAAAAACCTTCTGCCCAGAAGGCGAAACCAAGAATAAACCCGGATTCCAGATTTGTCTTTGTGTCACGGCCGATAAGGTCTTCCGGCACATCCAGAGGCACCTCTTTTAACAAAGCCGCTTTAGAAGTTAGGCATTCATATGATGACATGACGCCTGGTCCAATTACACCCCCGACAAACTCATGTTGTGGCGTGACCAAGTTTATAACGCTGGCAGTACCAAAGTCGATAGTAATAAAAGGAGGCTTTAATCCTAAGTAGAAAGCGCCTTCAATGTCTGCTAGCCGATCTTCACCAACTTCTGCTTTCTTTCTTACGTCGAAGGTAATATCAAAATTATCAACTTTTTTTAGGGTCAGTCCTGGGGCTTTTTTTGAAAGTAATTCTGTCCACACTGTTCCCACAGGAGGTACCACAGAACTAAGCACCCATGCGTCCATGGGCTTACTAAGTAAATGTGAGTCAAATTCGCCTGTGGGAAGCTCCACCACGCTTGATAGGCTCTCACCATCGCTGAGGGCTAGTTTTGTTCTGGTGTTGCCAATGTCGACCAATACTACTGTAAAGTTTCCCATTGTTTCAAATATTCAGCTAGCTGGACAGCTTTTTCGGGATTCGAAAAGCTAATGGTTACAGAATAGCCATTTTTATTCTTGGTCACCTTAACTGGTATGGTCTTTATTTCGGCAAAAACCTGCTTAAGCTTCTTTACATGGGGGTCCATACTATTCTTGGATGTGTTGTCTTCCTTAGAGATTTTGCAAAGTTGCTCCAACTCTCGGACCGATAGATTCCTTTGAGCTACAACTTTTGCTAGCTTAAGAATTTCATCTTCGTCTTTCAAACTAAGTAAAACTTTAGCATGCCCTACCGTGATGTCGCCTTTTTGTAAGAAAGTTTGCACCTGCTGTGGTAGATCCAAGAGCCTTAGTAGGTTTGTAAAATTTGGTCTGCTCATGCCCAGTACCTCGGCCAGTTCTTCTTGGGTCATGTCAGTGTTGTCAATAATCTGCTTGCAGGCTCGCGCCACTTCAATGGGATTAAGATCCTTTCTTTGAAGGTTTTCAACTAAGGCCATAATCATGGCTTGCTCATCGGTAACGTTCTTTACTATAACCGGGACTTTTTCCAATCCGGCTTTTATGGCTGCCCTCCAGCGCCTTTCTCCTGCTATGAGTTCGTATTTGTCCCCGGAACCTCGTACCAAAATGGGTTGTAAAACACCAGTTTTCTTCAAAGATTCTGCTAAATCGTCAATATCATCATCGTCAACCGAAGATCGGGGCTGGAATGGAGATGTCGTAATTAAACTCGGATCCAACTGGAGTATTTCTTCACCCAGCAAATTCTCCCCAAGAAGTGCATTTAGCCCCTTACCAAGTTTGTTTTTGGACACGCTCCTGTATCTCCTCCACTAAGTCATTATATGCCTTTGCTGCCGGAGAACGCTTATCGTATTCCAGAATGCTTTGGCCGTAACTTGGAGCTTCCGCCACTCGAGTACTTCTCGGTATAACTGTTTTGAAAACTTTATCCCTAAAATAGGCTCTTAGTTCAGCTTCAACTTCTTGACTCAGTCTAGTTCTCCTGTCATACATGGTTAGCAAGAATCCCAAAACATCCAAGTTTGCATTCAAGTACTTTTTGACAAGGTTAACCGTCTTCAGTAGCTGGCCCACACCTTCTAAAGCGAAAAACTCACACTGAATAGGTACCAATACCCAGTCAGAAGAAACCAATGCGTTCACCGTTAACAGCCCCAGAGAAGGTGGTGTGTCAATTATTATCATGTCGAAGTCTTCTTTTAAAGGTTCCAGTGCGCCTTTTAACCTAGTTTCTCTACTCAAAACGTTTACTAGCTCTACCTCAGCACCTGCTAGATCCAAGTTTGCCGGAAGCAAGTAGAGGTTCTTTCTAACCATAATAGCAGCTTCTTTGGGAGATGCGTCGTTTATGAGAACGTCATAGGTTGTTGTTTTGAGCTCGTTTTTTGTTACGCCTAAGCCCGTGGTAGCATTACCCTGTGCGTCCATGTCCACCAGCAAGACTTTTCTGTTTTGAGAATAGACAAAAGCCAAGTTCAATGCGGTGGTAGTTTTGCCCACTCCACCTTTTTGGTTAGCGACGGATATGATCATCATGCGCCGAACCTTCTTTGCCTCCTCTTGAACTCTTCGAGCACATAATACACATCGCTCTCTTCCATGTCAGGCCAGTATTTACTTAGGAATACTAGTTCGGCATAGGCTGATTGCCAAAGAAGGAAGTTAGATATTCTTTGTTCACCGCTGGTACGCACAATCACATCCACTGGGTTGGAATCAGGGTTATACAAATGTTCATCAATGTCCTTTTCACTGATCTGACGTAAACCTTCCTTTTGCTGCAATAAGGCGTTTACCGCGTGAACTATTTCTAGCTTACCGCCATAGTTTATGGCAAAATTCACTAATAGGCCCGTGTTACTTTTGGTTCTTTCTTCCATTCTTTGAAGAGCTTTTTGAACACTCAGCGGGAGCCCATCCTTTTCGCCGATGTGGCGTACTCTTATGTTTTTCTTGGCCCATGGTTCCAGAATGGTTTCTACCATTCTAACTCCTAAGTTCATCAAATAACTAACTTCTTCCTGTGTTCGTTTCCAGTTTTCTGTGCTGAAAAGGTAGTAAGTGACTTGCTTGACGTCAGTATTTAACAAACAGTCAGTTACAAGGAGCACCTTATTGAAACCAACCTCATGACCTTGAAACGTGGGCAATCCATGTTCTTTTGCCCAGCGTCTGTTTCCATCTACTATGAATCCGATATGATTTGGATCAGCCATGATTCTATTCTATAGCCTCCTTTTCGAACGTTGAGCACTTTCAAACATGACAAGCGAAATAAAAGCAAGAACCGATGAAAATGCTAGTAACAAATTGCTCATATTGAAAGCTAATACGGGTTGTTGTTTCCACGCCAGTAGGTCAAGGACGACACCATAGAAGAGCTGGCCAAAAGCTGCCCCTAAGAAGCCACCTCCATTTACTAAGGCCATACCTATACCGGAGAACTTGGCGCCGGCTATTTCTTTACCCCAGTTCCACACGGGCATGTAACCGGCAGAAGTGAATCCTGATAAGAAGAACCACAGGGGATAGCACCAAAAGGGCCACACGCTAGCTGTGAGTAGTGAAAACATTAATGCCATATTCATTCCTAAAAAGATTTTCGCAAACTTGAATTCACCCATTTTAGCTGTCAACAAGCCCGAGAGCAGAGCTGCGGTCATGAACCCAATCGCTATTAGCATTACAGAATAGCTTGCGCTGATCTTGCTTGCATGTGCCAAGTTCTGGACCATGGGTACTCCCCAAGCTGCCTGTAATGTCATTATGGGCGCCAATGAAAAGAAGTAAATGAGTGTTGGAAACCAAATTTGACGGTTTCTTAGAATCTTTTTTAGGCCTTCCAAGGTCTCTTTCCAAGTAAGCTGTGTCTCTTCTTTCAAGTTTTGAAAACCGCCTAATGAAGGTCTATCTTTAATAAGAAAAAGAGCTGCCACGCCTATGATGGCCGTTATCACACCCACAGCACAGAAGGAGTTCCTCCAACCTACCTTTGAAACAAGTACTGCCAGCGGAGCTGAAGACACCAGGGCTCCCAAGTTGCCTATGAAAGTAGTAATGCCTGTGAGTGCCACGAATTCCACAGGTAGAAACCATGAACTGTTTAGTTTTAGAACGGCTATGTAGACAGGCGACACTCCAAGGGCTGAAATAAACCTACCCCATAGCAAAACCGAGAAATTGGGTGCAGAAGCAAAAATCCAAGATCCGAGGGAAGCTAAAATCATTGCCAAGGAAATAGACTTTCTTGGCCCCCAATAGTCTATGAGCACACCAGCAGGAACTTGCATGAGTGCATATGTGTAGAAATACAAAGAGGCTAGAAGCGAAAACTGAGAAGCGCTCAAGCCAAAACTAGACTGCAAATCAGGTTGAACTACGCTTAACGCTGTCCGTACGAAGAACACAAAGAAGTAAGCCGATAATCCGGCAGCAACAGTAATGCTACGTGTCCTTTTGAACGACTTAGCCATGTCAATAACATATTATCATTACCGCATCTCTGAAACATATGGGCCTAGTCAAGTTAAATGTTCTCAAGTAATCAAAACTGTTTTAAGAGCTGTTTAAGTAATGTGTATGCTTACATAACCACGCTAATGTATAATCTCTTGGCGTACGTTAGCGACCTAATTATTAGCTTGCTAACCAATAAACACATATTTGATACAAATAGGAGGTTGGAAAGTGTTTGAAGATGATAACGACTTGACATCACAGTCGACTAATGACTTGTTATGCACAAACAGCTCTTCTGTGGAGGTTTTCAGAGCTCTGTTCAAACTGATAAAAGTTCACGGTCAGCTTGTTTTTAAAATGACAGCTCAAAAGGGCTTTTATCCGGGGCAAGCCGTAGCGCTATCCGCTATTGCACGTAAGCCAGGAATAAGTCAGCGAGAGTTGGCTGATTATTTGCATGTGGCTCCTCCCACCGTGGCGAACATGTTAAAAAGTCTTGAAAAAGCTGGTTTCGTTGAAAAGAAGGTTGACTCGGTAGATCAGCGGTTTGTGCGCCTCCAGCTCACAGAAAAGGGTGTCAATGCAGCTAAACGTGTCGATAAAATCTTCTCTGAAATCTGTGAAGTGAGCTTGGAAGGACTGGATGAAGAGAAAAAACAAGTTTTGATAAACTTGCTCAGCAATATAACTGAAAACATGATGCGGCATTTGAACAACTTAGGAGGTGCAAGTAAAGATGATAAAACTGCTCAGTGAGTATTTGAAACCCTATTGGAAATA
>DMVM01000055.1 GCA_003476705.1 Coprothermobacter sp. | reverse complement strand
TATCCCTGCCCTTTCTGAGAATATCGATGCCTGTACCGTCAGGCAGAACATAATCAAGAAGAATAACATCGTAAGGGTAAAGCCTTATTTTTACTAACGCCTCTTTGACATTGGAAGCGGTATCACAAACCAAATTCAAGTTCTTTTGCAGGATATCGCATACAACTTTGCTAACAAAAGTAGAATCTTCCACAACTAGAGTGTGACCAGTACCCCGCATGAGAAACTCCTTAAGTACCCATCATTTTGCTTAGGCGGTTCTTCAATTTGCTCCAAAAAGAAGGTTTATATGAACCAAGATCTTCTCCGCTTTTCACGAGATTCTTAACTACGGTTCCCATATAAAACATAAATTCATCAGATTGATGCAAATACTTTCCAAGCTCTTGATATCTAACTTGTTTAGAAATTTGTGGATAAAAAGGAATGGTACCCAGAATCTCTATTTCGCGGCTGAGAAATCGCTGAGCCATGGACTTTAAAGACACGGCAAGCACCAAATCGGACTGCACTTTTCTAACCATGTTCTCCAGAGCATATATATTGCCATCATAACCTTCCTTGTGAAGTGTCTTAATGAGTGCGTAGGCATCCGTTATGGAGGTGGCTTCTGGGGTAAATACTACGACTACCTCATCTGCTGCTATGCAAAACTGCACAACCGTGTTTCCAATGCCAGACCCGGTATCGATTATGGCATAGTCGTATCTGGTTAGAACACCATCCAGTTCGCGCCACAGTTTTTCAGTATCACGCATACGCCAGAAAGTAGCTTCATAGACACCACTAACACCAGGAAGTAGGTCCAAATGATCTTCCACACTCATTATGGCATTGTCAACGTCCGTTCTCCCCTTAACCACATCCCACAGGTTGTATTCCACCGGTATACCCAAGGCCACATTCACATTTGCAGTTCCTAAATCGGCATCAACCAGCAGCACATCCTTCTTCATGTTCGCTAACCCCATACTCAGGCCCAAGGCAACTAACGTTTTACCGACGCCGCCTTTACCAGAGGAGATTGCAATAACCCTGGTCTTCCGCAATCGCCTTTCGGCTCTATTTGCCTGCTCACTCTTCATAAAGACAAACCAACCATGCCTAAAACGTTCTCCATATCGGGGAATAAAAGGTCATCTGGAACATTTTGCCCGTCTGTCAAGGCCAATGTCTTTAGTCTATTTTCAGCCATGAACTCCACAGCACTGCTTATGCCTTCTGCCTCATCCACTTTTGTAAGTATGAAATACTCAATGTGGAAAACCTTATTGAAATACTCAAAAGCTTTTTGCATTTCCTCTTTTCTCAAGCCTGCATTCAGACATAACACAGGAATCCATTCTTCGAGTTCGTCGAGATACATCTTTATTTCAGTAAGTTTTCCAATTTCCTTAGGATTCCTGCCTATGGTATCTACAAAAACATAGTGGGCATCTGGGAACTTCGCAAGTACTTTCTGCATCTGGTGGGGTCTACGTACAACTTCCACAGGTAAGTTCATAGCTCTACCAAACAGCTTTGTCTGTTCTACAGCACCAGCTCTGAAGGTATCAATGGTAACAAATCCCGAAGACACATTCTTTTCAAGCAGCAAGTAACCAGCCAATTTTGCAGCAGTAGTGGTTTTTCCGACCCCGGTAGGCCCAAGCAGAACAACGACTTTTGGGAACGTTTGGAACTTTATACTTTCCAAACGAACAAACTCAAGCTTACCGCTCAGGTACTGACGTAAAGTACTTTTCCAATCTTCCGTAGGAACAGCCCTTGCTTTTACTAAAATATCCTTGGAAAACCCTGTCTGTCTGGAAAGTGCATCCAGCTCGTCTTCTTTCACAGCTAGTGCACTTACTGCGGCATCCAATCTCTTTATGGCTTTTTCCAAAGATTCAAGATTGTCCAGATTTCCTTTTACAGAGCTCTGCTCAATCCCAATAAGCAATTCATAATAGCTGGGCCCAAAAACGTACTTGCGCTTCTTCCTAATTTCTAGGATCATGGCATCACTGCCATACTGACGCTTAACTATGTCCAAAGCACTTTGGATATCGGTGTCCTTGACCTTAATGACTTCCATTAGGCGCCCACACTTCCCACAACTACATACTTTGTATCCATGATCTCATTATAAGACAAAACTGTTAACTCCTTTAGACCTTGCCTGCTAAGAAGCTCCCAAAGTGCCCTTCGTATACGTGGGTGCACCACCACAACAGCGTTTTCTGCGTAGCCATGAGACATTTCCCTTGCCTTCTTAACCTCGTCAATGATTTTTCTCAAGTTTTCACCGGAAAGTGCAAATCCAATCTCCGACCCAGGCTGATAGCTTTCTATCAATGTTCGTTCCATGTCTGGTTTCAAAGTAATAACCTTAATAGTTCCCTCTTCCTCGGCTAAGGTTTCTAATAAATACGGTACGCAGGCTTTTCGAGCCAGCTCTCCTGCTTCACGCAGGTCACGGCTAGCACGCAATGAATCAGTAATGAGCTCAAAAACCCGTACCACATCACGAACGGGCAAACGTTCCTGCAACAGATATCTAAATACGAATTCCACATCGCCTAAGGAAGCTACCTGCTGAAGTTCTTCTACTACAGCAGGATGAGAGCGGCCCACATAGTCTACAATGTCCTTGATATTTTGCCTAGTGATCAAATCGGCAAGGCTGCTCTTCAACACCTCACCCAGATGTGTGATAACAATGGTCCCGCAATCCACAACTGTTAAGCCTGCTGCCTCAGCTTTCAATTTTTCACTGGGTGGTATCCACTTTGCGTCTAAGTTAAAGACGGGTTCTTTGGTTGGAACCCCAGAGACTTTCTCAAGGTCACTCCCCTCTCCCATGGCAAGAAGAAGCCCCATCTCCAAATTACCTTCACCGGCGGCTACACCGCGAAGTTTTATACGGTACTGATTAGGCTTGAGCCCCAGATTGTCATGTATACGAATCCCGGGTATGGGAAAACCAAAATCCTCGGATAAGTTCTTACGTAGCAAAGCAATACTGTCCAGGATGTCTTGTCCACTAGTGGTGTCGAAAAGTGGAAGGAGCTCATAACCAAATTCCAATTCAACTGCGTCTACACCAACAAAACCTAACATGGCTTCGGGTTCAGACAGCTGCTCATACAATCTCTTTGCTTCCACTTGTTCGGGTAAAACTGTTTCCACAGCATGTTTTGGTACCCGCCCAAACCAAATAAGCAGTAAGCCCAACGGGATTAAGAGCAGCTTTGGCACTCCGGGCAGTAGCGAAGTCACAAGAAGGACAATACCGAGTATTCTTACCAAACCCGGAAAAGACATGAGTTCAGAAGTTATTTCTTGACCCAAACTCTGTTCTGAAGAAACGCGAGCCACCAAAAGTGCAGCTGAAAGCGACAAAGCCAGTGAGGAAATAGCAATTTGCAGAGCTACGCCAATGGCAACACCAAGATAGTGAAGCAAAGCATCCACAGCAGCCTCTCCTTTAAGGAGACCAACTACCATTCCACCCAGAGCGTTAACCACAGCAGCTAAAGCGGAAGCCATGGTCTCCCCACGCACGAAGCGCGAAGCACCATCCATGGCACCGAAGAAATCAGATTCTTTCCTCAGTAAATCTCTTTGTCGACGAGCCTCTTCCGGCGTAATAAAACCAGCAGAAAGGTCAGCGTCAACTGCCATTTGGCGTCCTGGCATGGCATCCAACGTGAAACGAGCTGCTACCTCCGAGATACGCTGTTGACCACTGGTAATAACCATGTATTGCACAATGAGCAACACCACGAAGATCACCAAACCAACTACCCAATTGCCCTGGCCCATGATGAGCTTTCCGAAAGCCGTGGCTAAAGCACCCGGATCACCTGTGACCAATATTGCTCGGGCACTACTAACTATGAGTACTAAGTGGAAGAACACTGCAAATAACATTAAGCTGGGAAAAGAGGAGAATTCAGTAGCTGATCTTGTATAGAGGGAAATCATGAGCACGAGGAGCGAAAAAACAAGGTTGAAGGCAAACAAAACATCCAGCACCATTGAGGGCACTGGGATCATTAGCATGAAGATGCCCACAATGACAAATAAGGTTGTGTACAAACCGCTCATGGCTTGCTACTCTGCCTCTTTTTCTTCATGACTTCCACAAGAACAGCTGCCACTGCTTGATAAAGATCAGGCGTTATGTAATCACCCACTTCCACTTTTCGAAAAATAGTCCTTGCCAGTTCTGCCCTCACTACCACGGGTACATTATACCTGTGCGCCTCATCTTTGATCCGCTGAGCCAACCATCCAGCACCTTTGGCAACCAACTCGGGAGCAACCATGCCTTTTTCATAACGTAAAGCCACAGCATATTCCGTAGGGTTGGTAATTACCACGGTAGCTTTTTTCACATCAGTGAGGGAGCGCCTCATAGCATATTGTCGCATACGGGAGCGAAGTCGTGCCTTTACAGTAGGATCTCCTTCTATGCTCTTCATTTCTTCTTTTACTTCCTCTTTTGTCATTTTTAGCGAGTTCCACCATCGACGTCTTTGAAATGCATAATCTGCAAAACCTATAAGCAAGTAAACCGCCACCAAATACAACAGTATGTCAGTCAGAATGGATGCTGATAAACTCAAAAATTGAATGGGGTCCTGCGTGCCACTCATTATTCCAACTAGCCTATCTTTAGCAAGAAGGTACGCTACTGCGGAAAGCAGAATAACCTTTAAGAGCCCTATAGCCATTCGTTCAAGTGACTGCAAAGAAAAAATACGCCTAATGTTCTGTGCCGGGTTAAGACCGTCTGGTTTGGGCACCATCCTCTTGGGGTAAAGTCTTACCCCGGACAGCACAAAAGTAGCAAGTACGACAGCTAAGAAAGGAACTAACAGTACGGGTAAGGTGGATAGCAGCACCACTGCAAGATCATGTACGGCAGTTTCTGGAGATATACTGTTAAGCACACCAAACCACACACGTTGCCAACTAGACACAAAACCTGGATAGTACACACGCAGTATGAGCACAAAAACAAAAAGTCCAATAGCCCCGGTAAGCTCAGGACTTTGAGGAACATTCCCTTCCTGGATAGCTCTTTCCAGGCGTCGTGGACTAGGTGGTTCTGTACGTTCTCCCTCTGGCATCCTTTATTACCCCGCCGAAAGAAGTCCAGTAAGATATTGAACTGCCCAGTGCGTCCAGTTTTGCGTAAAAACCCTCATGAGCGGTAGCGTCGCGAACAACAAGACCAAGGCAACTGCTGTCTGCAAGGGAATCCAAACTACAAAAACTGGGAACCCCGATGCCCCCTTTGAAACGACGCCCATGATGAATTCGAGCAGTATGATAAGCACTACTACGGGAATAGCCACAGCTAGTCCCAGTGAAAAGACTCTCGTTAGGAACAAAGCTGGCTCCGAAAGAGCCAAGTGAATGAAACTGCCTGCTGGAATCAACCTGTAGCTCATTATTACAAGCGCTATGAAACTATCCAAGCCTCCACCTACCACGAAGACAGCCGCAGCCATGAGCGAAAAAAACTGAGTCATCACTGGCTGCGGTACAGAGGTAAAAGGATCAATAGCTGTCATCATTTGGAAACCTGACATGATGTCCCAAAGATCTCCCGCAAATACCAGAGCCCAATATACGATACCACTGAAAACTCCTAAAAGCAAGCCCAAAGCAAATTCGGTAACGTAAACCTGAACCCAGGAAACAGAAGTTTGCAAAGAAAGAACAGCCATAAAATCGGGCACCGATATGAGGGATATGACAAAGGAAAGCATGGCTTTTGTTCTTAGATTAAAAAACCTCGTGGGCAGCATGGGAGTGGCAAGAATAAAACCCAAAAGCCTAAAAAAGACAGGCCAGAAACCTAAGGTAGCGTTTGCCATGCCGATACAAGGCCGTTGAAGAACCTGACCATGACATTTACAACGGTACCACCGAAAAACAACACCAAAAGCATGATGACCAAGAACTTGGGTACGAAAGCCACTGAAGGGTCATGAATCTGTGTAAGTACCTGCAATATGCTTATGATAATGCCCAAAACCAAAGCTACCAGCAGAACAGGGCCCACAATGATCAGAATTTGGAGAACAGAGCTCCGAAACCAGCTGAATATGAAATCTGTCATCTGAAACTCCTCACCAGCCCCATTACCACTGTATCCCATCCATTAGCAGCAACGAAAAGTAGTATTTTCAAAGGCAAGCTAATCATGGCAGGAGGAATCATGAACATACCTAAAGACATGAGAACCGATGCAATGATTACATCTAGCGCAATAAAAGGCAAGTAAAGCAGAAGTCCCATGGTAAATGCAGTCTTTAGTTCACTAAGCATGAAAGCACTTGCCAAGGTTGTGAAGTTAGGGTTTTTAGGATCCGTTCCAGAAATTGATGCCATGATATTCAACTCTTCTGCTTTTACCTGTTTTAACATCCAGTCGCCTACAGGCTTCTCTGCAGTTGACAAAAATTGCTGAAAATCCATTTCGCCTTGACTGTAAGGCACCCATGCCTGTTGGTAAACCTGAGAGAAAACCGGACCCATAATCAAAAACGTAAGAACTAGAGCAAGGGCTGTGAAAACCTGAGCAGGAGGAAACTGCTGTAGACCAAGAGCACTACGCATAAATGCAAAAACCACGAGAATCCTTAGGAAGCTCGTAAAGAACATTATAAAAGATGGAGCCAATGTGAATATAGTAAGAAGAATAATGAGCTGGACCATGGACAGTCCGCCAGAACCCAAATTAATACTAATTAGAGGTGTTGCCGTCTGCATCTTTCAGTATTTTCTCAAACACTGAACTTTGCTGGTCCGTACCAGCGTCTTCTTCGTCACTAGGTATTAGCACAATCCCAATGTGATTTCCGTTATCAGCCACCAGCACCTTTTGATTATCAGCCACTGAAACCAGGAATACCCGCGTTCTAAAATCCAAGGAGACCGCATCTAGTACCTTTAACTGTTTTCCCTGGACGGGAACACGGAAATTACCCAACCAACGCCTGCCGTACCTACTTAAGAGCCATAAAACACCAATAAGAACAACAAAAAACAGCAGGAGGAAAA
>DMVM01000068.1 GCA_003476705.1 Coprothermobacter sp. | reverse complement strand
CCCAAAGCGACCACTGCCGCAGTTAACCGGTCAATATTGAGGCCCAAGGCAGGCAAGCCAAAATAGACCAACATTATCTGCATCAGTGCCGGAGTTCCTCTTATCAGCTCAATGTAAGCAATGGAAATTCCCTTAAGTATCCAGTTTGTGGAAATCTTCATGAGCGCTAGTATTAAACCCAATACCAACCCCACCAGCAGCGAAGACAATGTAAGTCCCAGTGTGGTTAGAAAACCCGACCACAATATGGGAAAAATTGTCACTAACAAATCCCAGCGAAAATCCATAAGCTCCCTCTTCTCTTTTTAGGTCTGTTAATTGGCCCCTTCAGCCTCTTGATTTACGTACTTAACATTAAACGCCTTCTTACGGAATGTCAGCAGGAGGTTCTGCCTCAAACCATTTTTGGTAGATCTCAGCGTACTTGCCTTCCTCCTTTAGCTGTATAAGGGCGTTGTCGATCTTTTCTACGAGTTCCGTGTTACCCTTCTTAACTGCAATGCCATAATGCTCCTCTGTTTCAATCGTGAATGCAACCTTAAGTGGAAGATTAGGGTTTCTAACCAAGAAATAACCGCTAACAGGTAGATCATTAACTACTGCATCTAGACGACCCGTATTCAAGTCTAGGAAAGCTTGATCAGGACTGTCGTAGGTATACACTGTCCCTTTATCAGAAACTAACTCACGAGCAAGCAACTCTCCTGTGGTACCAAGCTGCACCCCAATCCTTTTGTCAGCAAGGTCTTCCCTACTTAGCATACCCACGTTGCTCTCCTGCACTACCACAGCTTGATCAGACCGAAAGTAAGGTCTGGAGAAATCCACTTCTTCCTGCCGTGAAGCTGTAATAGTCATTCCAGAAATGACAGCATCATACTTACCTGTCTGCAAAGAAGCTACTAAACCGGCAAAATCAGCATTCTCCCACTTTACCTCATATCCTATCTTCTCAGCAATAGCATTCATTAGCTCAATATCAAAGCCAGCAAAGTTGCCATTTTCGTCAATGAATTCAAAAGGAGGAAAGTCAGCCGCTGTGCCAACTACCAATGTGTTGGCAGACTGTTGACTGCTACACCCCAACAAGATAGCCCCCACCACTAATAACAAGACTAACGTCCTTTTCATCAGTGCACCTCCATTCATAGGGTACGTGTGTTGTATATGCACCCCTTAGGTCTAATTATATAGCCCATCTTATGGAAGCTGAAGCACGTACTCTAACGCAGTTGCTGGATCCACTTTGATGTCAGGGTCTATGCCGTAGTTATTAATAACTTTGCCATTTGGCGTACGGAACTCAAAGGTAGTCAAATACAGTAAAGAGCCATCCTCAAGGTCAAAAAGTGTTTGTCCCACACCCTTACCGAACGTCCGCTCACCCACAATGGTGGCTCTCTTATTGTCTTGCAGAGCTCCCGCAAGCATTTCAGCAGCACTGGCAGAGTACTTGTCTACCAAAACATACAGTCTACCAGTATAAATCTGAGGCGTCTCCGCTTGGATTAGTGTTGTCTGTTCGTTATCATGATACAAAAACACTGGTTTTGTACCCATGAGCATACCAGCAACATCTACCAACGACTCAACCAACCCACCTGGGTTCCCTCTTAAATCAATGACAAGCTTCGGAGCCTTAACACTACCCATGACTTGCCTAAATTCGCTAGGAGTAGTTTCAGTGAATTGGTCAATCTGGAGCACAGCAACGGTAGTAGTATTCATGATTAATGAAACAGTGGGAGCCACTATGCGAAGCCTCTGAACAGTAAACGTTAAAGTCTTATCAGCCCGTTTTACGGTGACTTTCACATAAGTTCCCTCTTCGCCTTTGAGAAGCGAGCTTATAACCTCCAATGGTGCTGATGAGACATCTACGTCATCCACCTTGACAATGATATCCCCAGCTTGCAGACCTGCTTTCTGAGCAGGCGATCCGGGAACCACTTTAACCACAACAACACCATTTGCAGACTCCTGCAGGTAAACCCCAATGCCTACAAATGCACCCTGAAGTGCCTCCAGGATTTGTTTTGCCTCACTGGGATCATAAAAACTGGAGTAAGGGTCCTGGAGGCTATTCACTGCTCCTTTGGCGGCAGCGTAAACTACCGTGGATGTCTTTTCAGGATACAAATATTCCTGTTTTACCATCTTTATGGTAGTTACCAGAGCCTGCATCTCAGGATCGTTTAGAACCTGCAGATAAGACAAACTCTCTTGCAAGTTTTCTCGCAGCGTATTGTTTTCTGATACCAAATCCGGAACATAGGGAAAAGTGACAACCGCTTTTCTGGCTTGGTTATCCCACCTTACATCCACGCCCATAAGTTCGGAAATGTCCCTTACCGGAACCAGCAAGCGCCCCTGCACCAAAACTGGTGATGCTGTCAATTTGTAGCTTTTCCCATCGAAAATGGCTGTGGAGCTATTCGGAAAAAACTCCAACGTGTGGTTGCTGTAACTAAGTGCTGGCGCCACGCTAAGTAAAACTGCCAGCAGTAAAAAGAAGGCAAGCTTATTGCCGTTTTTTCTAACCATGGTCACCGCCTCATTACCTTAGTATTCTTCTGTTTTCTTTTATGGTAAAGTGTAACATAATGGAGCGGGGAATCATCTAATATTATAGGATGAACCCATACTCGGTAAAAAACAACTTATTTGCTAATGTGACTCGAGCTGTGAGTGTGATGGAGTGTAGTTACAGGCATATGGAACAAGAGGAGGTGTAAAGTGAATTACTACTACTTCTTGGGTCTAGTAGGAGCTTATCTATATGGTGCTATGCCATTCGGTTATTTAATTGCCTTAACAAAAGGCGTTGATATTACAAAAATTGGGTCTGGGAACATCGGTACCACAAATGTTTACAGAGCACTCGGCGTAGCCTTTGGCGTCATAACTTTAGTTCTAGATCTGTCAAAAGGCTTTATACCGTCATATTTGGCATTTCACTATTTCCCAGGATTGACGCCTCTCCAGCAATGGCTGCTGTTTTTAGCGCCCATAATCGGACACTGTTTTTCCGTGTTTCTGAGGTTTAAGGGTGGTAAAGGTGTTGCTACAAGCGTAGGAGCTTTACTTGGCTTTGACATAAGATTGGTGCTAATGTTCGTGGTGGTTTGGCTGGTGACTTTCTTACTCACTCGCTGGGTCTCCTTAGGTTCCATACTCGGAATTTGGTCCGTCTTTGTCTTTGCATTTGCCATATTGCCTTTTTTCCCCTGGGCACTTCTCTTTCTAGCATGTTTCATTACATGGCGTCACAAGGACAATATCCGCCGCCTCATGGCTGGAAGTGAAAACAAAACCTTTTTACCTTGGGAACAAAAAAAGGCTGCCGCAGGTAACAGTTAGCAAGTTGCAGATGTGGCTTCATCTATGCTAATATATATGTTGCTGTAATTGGATACCTTGATAACCATAATAAGATGGAGGGGTAGTCTAATTGGTAAGGCACCGGACTTGAAATCCGGCGGCCCGGGAGGGCCTTGTGGGTTCGAGTCCCACCCCCTCCGCCAAAATATATAAAAAGGAGGACCTGACAAGTATGTACGCTTTACTGGAAATTAGAGGAAAACAGTATAAAGTAAAGGAAAACTCAACCATACTAGTACCTGGCTGGGAAGAAATCAAACCAGAGGAAGTAAAAGTCCTCATGGTAAAGGACGAAGAGAATACGGTAGTAGGAACACCTTTTGTGGAAAGCGCTGAGATAGAGTTCGAACCCGTGAAACAGATTCGTACAAAGAAAATCAAGGTGAGACGCTTCAAAGCGAAGGTAAATTACCACAGAAAAAAATCACACAGGATACGTTACACCATTTTGCGAGTCAAGGGCATTAAAACATCTGTGTTAACGGAGGGATAAGAAACCATGGCACATCATAAGGGTGGAGGTTCTTCAAGAAACGGTAAAGATTCTAACCCGCAGTATTTGGGTGTAAAAGCTTACGGCGGAGAAAAAGTAAAAGCCGGAAGCATCATCGTTAGGCAGAGAGGAAATCACTTCTGGCCAGGAAAAAACGTGGGTCAGGGAAAAGACTTCACCTTGTTCGCACTGGCTGAAGGCTTAGTTCAGTTCGAGAAAAAGGGCGGAAAAAAATTCGTCAGCGTGATTCCTAACGAACAAAAGTAATGATATTCATTGATACTGCGGAAATCATTGTTTACGGTGCAAAGGGCGGCGATGGAGCCGCCTCTTTTCGTCGTGAGAAATTTATTGAAAAGGGTGGACCTGACGGCGGAGATGGAGGCAAAGGCGGCGATGTATACCTGGTAACCGACCCCGCCCTTCTCACATTGTATGACTTCAAGTACCAAAAGGAGTTCCGGGCTGAAGACGGTGAACCAGGTAGATCTCAAAAACAGTTCGGAAAAAACGGAAAGGACCTCTTCATACGCATACCAGTGGGCGTCATAGTTGCTGACTTGGAAACTCAAACTGTGGTCGATATGGACAAACCAGGGATGAAACTGCTGGTAGCTAGAGGCGGTCGAGGCGGAAAAGGCAATGCGCGCATGGCCACAGCCACTAGGCGGGCCCCACGTTTCCGAGAGTTGGGCCATGAAGGAGAAACGCGTAGACTCCGTTTAGAACTAAAACTGGTTGCCCATGTGGGGCTTGTGGGGTTACCTAACGCCGGAAAATCCTCACTCATATCCGTCATAAGTAAGGCAAAACCAGAAATAGCTCCCTACCCCTTCACCACGCGATCTCCAGTACTGGGAATTGTTAAAAAGGGTGAACAATCATTTGTAGTAAGCGACGTTCCAGGGCTCATAGAGGGAGCTCATGAAGGAAAAGGACTTGGCCTAACCTTCCTAAGGCATGTTGAACGCACCAAAGTACTGGCCATTGTCATTGATGCAGCAGCCATCGATGGTTA
>DMVM01000042.1:17488-19558 GCA_003476705.1 Coprothermobacter sp. | reverse complement strand
TCGTTAGTACTAAACCCGTTATGGGGGTACCCTGGACAAACGATATGGCCTGACGGTAACCCTGAATTCCTTGCGTACCATCCAGTACAAGTAGCACTTCCTGAGGGAATTCCTCAGAAAACTTCTTGCCAACTCTGATAAGTTTGCTCAACTCATCAATTAGTGCCCTGGAAGTGTGAATTCGCCCAGCCGTGTCAACCAAAAAAACGGACGCCTGCGGGTTCTCTGAAAGAGCCTTGTAAAGAATGGAACCACTGTCGGAACCACGCTCCCCACCCACATATGTAACAGGCATGCGATTCACTAGCGTGCTCAATTGATCTTGTGCAGCAGCTCTGAACGTGTCTGCACCCACAACTACAACGTTCTTTCCTTGTTTTGCGTACATGTGTGCTAACTTCGCTACTGTGGTAGTTTTTCCTACACCGTTCACACCTATGATAAAAAACACTGAAGGCACGCTAGTATCTCTGAGAGGCTCAAAAGGTGGAGCTTCGTTTAACAGAACTTCTCTTATGACATCTACGTTGTTGCCTTTCTCCTTAATCTGTTCCAAAAGTGCTTGAGCCTTCTTCAGACTAAAATCAGCCATGATGAGTTTTGAAAGCAACTCCTCCTCCTGCTCGGGAGTAAGAGCTTTTCCCTGCATCTTTAGTACAGTTTGATTAAAAAACGCTTTAAAACCATCTAAAAGGCCCATTTCACATCACACCCCTAACCAACTCTCCAAAGTTACCGCTGTAGGGACCTGCCACCAATTCCCCCGACAGAAACTCGGAGCTATGGAGCCCTATCTGCAAAACCGCTATGCCAGCACCCGTGAAACTCTCGTAGGCTCTTCGAGACCAGTAAAGTGCTTCTTCCATGGACAACGGCTGGTAAGCACCGCTCTCGTACATTTTCTGCAGTTCAGTGCCCCGAAGAACCAATGTTGGGAAATACCTTACCCCCCATGGCTTAAGGGAAACCGTCTTGGAAATGGTCTCCTCTCTGTAACGGTCAGTTTCACCGGGTAGCCCAACCATGAGTTGAAAAACTTCTCGAAAACGTCCTTTTAACAGCTCATGTGCGCGTATTACATCCGCAGCCGTATAATCCCGCTTCGACAAACGTAGAACCTCGTCTGAAAAACTCTCTACTCCAATCTCCACCGTGCTTACGTAGTAACGAGCGAGTATCTGAATTATTCTTTCGTTTATTTCGTCTGGTCGCGTAGAGATTCTGATGCCATTCACCTTTCCGGTCTTTAGAAAAATCTGAAAGGGCTGAAGTATGTCCTTCAAAAGTTCTTCCGAGCTAGTTGGTGTACCGCCGTAGAAAGCTATCTCATCGTAAACCAGGTTACTTTTTTGGATGTAATCAAAGGCTTCTTCAATGCTTTCCTTCCATGGCTTAATGCGCTCCGCCGCACTCTGGTTACAAAACACACATCGTTGCCTGCATCCAGCGTGAGAAAGGAAAACAGGATAAATTCTCATTTAGTATAAAGATTTGATTCGATTATATCCAATACATCCTTAACAGTTTTTATCTGTTGCAACTGCTCATCATTGAATTCAAATCCAAAAACCTGCTCCACACTAAGAGCAAGATCTACTAAATCCAAACTATCCAAGTTTAGGTCATTCACCAAATCTGACTCCATGGTGATCTCTTCCTCTTCAACCGTAACAGTATCTTTTAGGATGTTTTTTAGCTCCTGGAAGATCTTTTCTCTCTCCACCTTATTAGTTCCTCCTTCACTGCGCCAATGGTATTTCGTTCCATAAGTAATTTACCAGTACGCAGAGCATTATATACCGCTTCAGGATCACTTTTACCATGTCCCTTTAGCACATTACCTTTCAAGCCTAAGATAGGACTGACCCCGTAGGTTCGGTAATCAAATTTTTTAAACGTTTGGTACAAATTCCCTTTTACTAAGCCCAAACCGATCTTTTCTTTGAGGCCCTTCTGACTAATGTCCTTCAGTGTGTGTTTCACCACTTCCAGCACACCCTCAGCAGTTTTAAGAAAGATATTTCCGAGAAGTCCCCACGTTACTACCACATTCACAGCTGGTAAAAGGAG
>DMVM01000042.1:0-17419 GCA_003476705.1 Coprothermobacter sp. | reverse complement strand
GATTTATAGTAGGCACAACCATAGGCAGCAAAATCTAAAAGATCAGCAGGGTCCACATCAGCGTTTGCTCCCGCATCTACGAATACCCATGTGGAACCCTGCACAGAAGGCATGGCAACACAAATGGCTGGCCTAATGTGAGCCTCCAGTCTTTTGACATAAGCAACGCCACCAATGACCAAAGCTCCCGTATTGCCGAAACTTATAAGGCCTTCTACCTCGCCGCTAGCAACCATTTCTAAGCCCTTGCACATGGTACTATCTCGTTTTCTTAGCACCACCGTGGGTTCGTCCTCTTGCTTCACTACTTCGTCACAGTAAACTACTCTGACGCTACTCGAGTCCCTTACTACCTCACCTTTTGAAACCAAGACAAAAAGCTCATCCTCATCACGATGGTCATGGGCGTAACGGTACACACCTTCCAGCAAAACGCCCGGAGGTTGATCTGCGCCCATGAGATCAAGGGCGATTTTCATTTTTAATTAGCCTTTCTCTTCCTTCTCGATCTTAATCTTTTCTTCTCCACCATACCATCCGCAGCTAGGACAAACTGTATGAGATGGTATAAGTTCATGACAATGCGGACACTCGATTAAGTTCGGTACAGTGGCTTTGAAATGAGCTCTTCTCTGATCTCTTTTCATCCGTGTTGGTTTCTTCTTTGGTGCACCCATGTATTATTTCCCTCCTTCATCCAATATGAACTCAACAAACTGCAGCTCACCAAGAAGCTCTACAGGCCCAGGGCATTCATCCCTGCAGATAACTTTTGTCGGTAAACTGCTAAGGATGTATTCGCTCAACAATTCTATCACATTCACTTGGCCGTTTGGTGTGTAAAAAGTTGAAATGTCCTCTTCTGAGAGTCTTTTTTCTTCTCCCGTGGGTACTGGTTCACGACCAATAATAAAAACTTCCTCGTTCCCAAGTTCTATGTGCTGCCAGAACATTTCACCGCAACGGTCACAAGGCACTTTTACATCCACAGATCCGTCTACTCTAAGGTCGAATTTTGCAAACTCCCACTGTTCCACCTCCAACGTCCCTTCTAGGTTTCTAACCTCATAAGGAAGTTGCAGGCTATCCTGCAACGAAGACAGATCCAGCTTTTTATAGCCCTTTTCGCGCCTTACGGCGTTTAAATCAATCGTACTTATTCCGTCTATGTTAATCCCTCACAATCTCGTAAGTATCACGGGCAATCATGAGCTCTTCGTTGGTCTTGATGGACATGACCACCACTTTAGAATCTGCAGCGCTTATTATAGCATCTCCACGAGAATTGTTTTTCTCCCTGTCCAACTTTATGCCAAGAAACTCCAAGCCATCGCAAACCATCTCACGGACTATGGGTGAGTTTTCGCCCACACCTGCTGTGAAAATGAGTACGTCCACTCCACCCATGGCAGCAGCGTAACCACCTATGTACTTCTTCAAACGGTAGCAGTAAACCTCCATTGCCTTCTTGGCTTCTTCATCACCTGCTGCCATCCAGTCTTCAATGTCACGCATATCGTAACTTCTGCCGCGAACTAACCCAAAAACGCCACTCTTCTTATTCAAGAGGCTATCTACTTCATCAAAGGACATGCCCAATTCACGCATCATCCAAATGGGAATGGCAGGGTCTAAATCCCCTGAACGTGTTCCCATAACCAGCCCTTCCAAAGGAGTGAAACCCATGGAAGTATCAATGGATTCCCCACCCTGAACAGCACAAACAGAAGCTCCATTACCCAGGTGGGCACTAATAATTCGTAGCTCAGATAGAGCTTTACCCAGCCGTCTTGCAGCTTCCATGGCGACGTAGCGGTGACTGGTTCCATGGAAACCGTAGCGTCTTACTTTGTATTTCTCATAAAGTTCAATGGGAAGCGCGTAAAGATAAGCCCTTTCAGGCATAGTGGCATGAAATGCAGTATCAAAAACACCAACCATGGGAACGTCTGGCAGCACCGCTTTAGTAGCATATATACCTGTGAGGTTCGGTGGATTGTGCAAGGGAGCCAGGTTCTTATTTCTCTCCAAAGCTTCAATGACTTCGTCGGTAATTAGGACAGAACCTGTAAACTCTTCTCCTCCATGAACAACCCTATGACCCACAGCACCAATCTCCTGTAACGTAGTAATAACGCCGTACTCATGTGAGGTGAGTGTGTCCAAAACCCACTGCAGAGCATCTTTGTGATTAATCGGTTCCTCTTTGTCAAACTTCACTTTGTCCGTACCCTTGGAGTAGCTCAGGAAGGGTTTATCCAAACCAATTCGCTCAACGATGCCTTTAGCCATTACTGATTCATCTTCCATGTCAAAAAGCTGAAACTTCAGAGAACTGCTCCCTGCATTAAGCACAAGGATTTTCATTGTTTCACCTCCAATTTCTCTTTTAACGCCCTTTCCACAGTTGGCGTTACAAATTCAGAAACATCCAAGCCAAAGCTGACCATTTCTTTTACTAAACTTGAGGACACAAACTGATAACGTAAACTAGTAGGCATTAAAACAGTCTCCACCTGGTTGTTCAGGTATTTATTAGCTAAGAACAGCTGTATTTCGTACTCATAGTCACTAACAGCTCTTAAGCCTCTTATAATGAGTCTTATACCATGCTCTTCCAAATAGTGAACCGTGACCCCTTCATAGCTGTCTACCATGATGTTGCTGGGAGCATCACTTTCCTCTATGGCTGATTTAGCCAACCTAACACGTTCTTCCAAGGAAAACAACGACTTCTTCTGCAAATTACTTAGTACAAGCAGCGTCACTTGGTCGAATACCTGTGCAGCTCTAACAAGTATATCCAGGTGCCCTTTTGTTATGGGGTCAAAAGTACCAGGATAAACTACCTTAGTCATTTGGCGTTCAACTCCTCACTTTGGCTCCCGTAGTAAGTACACATTACGGTGTCCTTTTAGTGACTACTGTCACACCACATATAAGATTATCACAACACTTAGTACGCTCCACATTGAAATAAGTCTGTGTGTTAAACGATCTTTGTAATTATGAGGTAACATAGAATAAATGAAGAATTTTAGTGTCAAAAAGATTTTAGCTTGTACGGTTTTAGTTGCTGCATTGGTTGGGCTATGTTTTTTTGCTGTGCACAGAGAGAACAAGTCTGTGCTTGCGTTTACGGATTTTAGGCAAGTTGCTTCCTTAACAGATGAATTATCCAGGGTATGGTGGTCAGATGATTTACTAATACAGCTTTCTAAAAGTGGTGAGCTGTTGTCCACAGATCTGCGTGCAAAAACTTCCACCTTGCTAATTAAGAATGCATCCTTGTTCACGGCAAATGCGTACGAGGGAAATGCAAAAGTAGCTATTGCTACGAACGTGGGACGTATCTATTTGCTGGAGCAGGCTCAAGGAGAATCTTTGTTTGATCCCATACTCAACTACGAAGGCATGTCAGTGGTGTACAGTCTGGACTTAAGTGCTGATAACCAGGTTTTGCTTTTTAGCTTATCCCCCTTGCCTTCTGTGAGAGAGATGGGTACTGTTCAGGGAACGTACCTTTTGTCCATACCCAGTGGCCGCCTTGAGAGAGTATTCTCAAATACCGGTAGAGCTTGTTTGAATGCAAACGGNNCAAGCTTACGACATTATCACACATGAGACAAAAAACATATCTGAGGCGACTATTACAAACCTTTCCTGCTCTAAAAAAGAGTCTTTAGTAGCTTTTACCAGCGAGCTAGGTGCATTGACCCGGGTATATGTCTACGATGAAGAAACACAATCCATCACTATTGCCTATGAACTTTCTCACCACATTGGTGCTGTGCAAGATATCTGGTGGTCTCCCACAGATGGAAAAGTCTTGTACATAACTGTGCAGACCCATGAAGGCACTAAAGTGAATAGAATAACCATGGGCCGCTCACAGGAGCAGTTGGCTTGGATACAAGCACTGGGACTAGCATTTCAATTTGACGACGAAGGTTTTGTAACGCCACTCATTAATAAAAATATGGGTTCTCCATGCTCCGAACAGGACTCCTCAGTGGAAAAAACAATAAGCGACTTACAGTTTCAAGTAACACCCATGTCATCAAAACTGTGGTCAGTTAACATGCAGTTTGCTGAACGATATCCAGGACAGCCCTCACAATGCAATTGGTCACTGCAGTTTTTCCTAGATATGACCGACAATTCTATTGAATACAGAAACGTAGAAGACGAACAACCAGAATACTATGTTATCACCGATCGCAACCTCATAAAAGAAGGTGCCCAAGGCACACTTACTACCTTGGCGAGCTTGGATCGCCTTCTCTCATTGCAGACTCTAACCTCAAGCTCAGCAGTTACTCTTCAAGACAAGACACCCAATGCCATTCTGATGCAACCAGATAAGCAGAAACTTTTGGTTGCCTATGCTAGTGATGATAGTGATCTACTCATATTCGATATGTCGGCTACACACAAAGGGGTGGAAAACTCCTTTAAGGTACCTGGTGAAGTAGTCTCTGTAAGTTATGCAGCCGAGAAATACGTGGTTTATTACATCGACAACTTAGAACACACGGGAAACGTGCTCATTCATGGAGATAATGATTTGACGAGTGAAGTAAACAATCTCTTGCGCAAAGCAATCGCTTCTGGAAGTAGCGTAAAAGCTCCTTTTTGTGTAAATGAAACCTTGTACGTGCCACTGGTGAACACCTTTAACAATGTGGAACTCATAAACTACTTAAAAATCGATCTCTCTTCAGGATTGATTACTTACAACTTCCCCTAATAAATGAATCTCATAGACAGAAATGAAAAGGAGCCACCGAATTGGTGACTCCTTCAAAGCTCAGTTATATGGTGCTTTTATTTGTCTTTGAATATTTCTCCGCGCTTCTCTTTGATGGCAGCCTGAGCTGCAGCTAATCTTGCTAGCGGTACACGATATGGTGAAGCAGATACGTAATCCAAGCCCACTTGATGGCAGAACTCAATGGACTTTGGATCGCCACCGTGCTCCCCACATATGCCTACTTCCAGATCAGGTCGAGTAGCTTTTCCCTCGGTAACACCTATCTCAACCAATCTACCCACACCGTTCCTGTCAAGACTGATGAATGGATCCTCGGGTAGTATGCCCTTTTGCACATAGGCACCCAAGAATTTACCTTCGGCATCGTCACGTGAATAACCAAAAGTTAGCTGTGTAAGGTCGTTGGTACCAAAAGAGAAGAATTCTGCATACTTTGCCAAGTCGCCTGCCACCAGTGCCGCTCTAGGTACCTCCACCATGGTACCAACCTTGTAGTCCAGTTCAATGCCGTTGTTTCCAAGAACTTCCTTAACCACTCTGTGGGTCATTTCCGCTAAGAATTTCATTTCTGCTTCAGTTCCCACCAATGGGTGCATGACCTGGAAACAAGGATTGTAACCCTGCTTCTTGAGCTCAACGGCTGCTTCTGCTACCGCCCTTATCTGCATTTCATAAATCTCCGGGTAGATAATACCCAGTCGGCAGCCTCTAAAACCCATCATGGGGTTGTGTTCCTGAAACTGCACAGTCCTTCGGTAAAGTCTTTCTAACCTTTCGATTTCTTCAGCAGGAGCACCATTTCTCTTTGCTTGCTCAAGCTCTTTGGCAGCTTCATGAGGTTCAGGTAAGAACTCGTGTAGCGGTGGGTCCAAAAGCCTAATGGTTACTGGAAGGCCATCCATGGCTTTGAGTATGCCAATGAAATCACTCCTCTGAAGCTCTAGTAGTTTCTGAAGTGGTACCATTCTCTCTTCTGTAGTCTCTGCCAAAATCATGTCCTGAACTATTTGCGTTCGCTCACGACCCAAGAACATATGTTCAGTCCTTGTCAGCCCTATGCCTTCTGCTCCAAACTTGCGTGCTAAAGCCGCATCTTCAGGGGTATCAGCATTAGCTTTTACCCCCAGTCTTCTGAACTCGTCGGCCCAGCTTAGCAGTTCTTCGAAATGAGCACTTACTTCAGGTTCTACCAAAGGTAATGCTCCCAAGAATACTTGACCCGTACCACCATCAATGGTTATAACGTCGCCCCTCCTTATGGTCACACCACCTGGAGTTGTAACTACGCCATTGTCCAAATCCAATTTCAGCGATTCTGTACCAGTTACAGCTGGTTTGCCCATGCCTCTAGCTATTACAGCCGCGTGGCTGGTCATTCCGCCGCGAGTGGTCAGGATTCCTTGTGCTGCTACCATTCCATGTAAATCGTCAGGTGTGGTCTCTGGTCTGCACAGGATAACGCTCTTACCTGCACTTGCTTCAGCTACTGCTTCTTCAGCACTAAACACCAATGTCCCCACAGCTGCTCCCGGTGATGCTGCTAAGCCTATTGCTATGGGGTTCCCTTTTGCTGTGGGGTCAATGCGCTTATGTAGTAAATGGTTTACGTCCTCGGGACTAACTCTGAGAACAGCCGTTTCCTTGTCTATTAGCCCTTCATGCGCCATATCCACTGCAACAGTCACTGCAGCCTGCGCAGTACGTTTGCCACTACGGGTTTGAAGCATGTAAAGTTTACCCTTCTCAACAGTGAATTCCATATCCTGCATGTCCTTAAAATGCTTTTCCAGTAGAGCAGCAACATGCGTTAGCTCAGCATAAGTATCTGGCCATTCCTTTGCCATCTCTTTTATGGGTTTTGGCGTACGTATACCAGCAACCACGTCTTCACCTTGAGCATTCGTCAAGTATTCACCGTAAAGTTCCTTTTCGCCGGTGGCTGGGTTTCTAGTAAAGGCAACACCAGTACCACTGTCATCGCCCATATTACCAAATACCATTTGAACAATGTTTACTGCGGTTCCCCAGTCGTCAGGAATGTTGTTGAGCTGCCTATAAAGTATGGCGCGAGGATTGTTCCATGACCTGAACACTGCCTCAATAGCCATAAAGAGCTGTTCCCACACATCCACGGGAAAAGGATTTCCTGTAATTTTTTCAACCAGTTCCTTGCTCTTTGCAACAACCTCTTTTAGACCCTCGGCAGAAACTTCAGCATCGTATTTTACATGCTCTTTTTCCTTCACTTCATCAAGTACCTTTTCAAATTCATCCTTTGAGATGCCAAGCACCACATCGGAGAACATGGTAATGAAACGCCTGTAACTATCCCAGGCGAAACGCTCGTTATTTGTCAAACGAGCCAAACCCAATACGGTCTCATCGTTTAGACCCAGGTTCAGAATGGTATCCATCATTCCAGGCATGGATACCCGAGCACCAGAACGTACACTAATCAGTAGTGGATTGCTTGGATCGCCGAACTTTTTAGCCGCCTTACCCTCAAGTTTGCGCATGCTCTGTATGACTTCTTCTTTTAGACCATCAGGAAGCCTACCACCCAAACGATAGTACTCCCTGCACACCTCCGTCGTAATGGTGAAACCATAAGGCACGGGTAAGCCAATCCGTGTCATTTCTGCCAGTCCTGCACCCTTGCCTCCCAGAAGCTCTCTGCCAACTGGTTCAGGGTCATCAAAAAAGTAAATTCTCTTTGCCATTGTTCACCCTCCTATTACTACAAAACTAAGTCGCCGAAATATGCAAATCTGCTGAACAGATTATCAACAGCCATGAGCAATGCAACCCTGTTCTGACGCACCTCAAAATCTTCCGCCATTACCAATTCCTTGTCAAAATACTCATGTACGTCATCACTTAGAGCAGTTAAGTATTCCAGCACCTTCATTAAACCATCTTTTGTAACCACGTTTAAAGACTCTATTCTTATGCCATTGTTAAGGAAACTCTCGTGCAATCTTAAATCGTTCTCAGACCCTAGAACTGGATCAAAACTTGCATGAACTTCTTGATTCCTGATTATGTTGCGTATTCGCCTGTGAGCCAGGGCAATGTTCTGCACCATGGTACCAGTCCAGAATTGTCCAAGCACTTCCACCATGATTGGGAACATACCTATGGGCTTATCCAGAGCCCTGTCCATGATAGCGTTCTTAACCCTAATTTCCTTACACTCAATCCAGCTATCTAAGCGATCCAAGAAGAACTCTTCCACGGCAGCTACCAAGTTTTCTTTCTCCAAAATGCTTGCCGCACCCAAAACTAAATCCTTTAGTGATCGCTCAGGGAAAAACTTGCAGATGAGATCCAAAACATCAAAAGCCAAACCTTTAAGCCCCATGGGGTCTGAAGAACCTGAAGGCACGAATCCCATATCGAAACCTGCAAAAATAGTATCCAGTGCATCCAGCACCTTTATGATTGCGCTACTTTCAACGGTTGGTTCTGTAACCACTTCCTCAATGAAGCTGGCTAAAGGTTCTTCCACTCCACTACGCTTAGCGTAAAAAGTTCCCATGTATCCATGTAACTCAGGTAACTCCTGAACCATGAGCGTAGTTAGATCTGCGTTGTAAAGTTCAGCCAATCTCTCAAGTAGCAGATCATTCCCTTTATTGAACAATGCCAGCAAAAGCTTGACTCTGTTAACTTTGTCCAGAAGCGTTCCGTAGTTACCTAAAAAACTAATTCTCCCAAGCCCCTGAACTCTGTCTGCAAACGGCGTTTTCAAGTCCTCTTCCACAAAGAAGAGGGCATCATAAAACCTGGCACGAATCACTCTTTCGTTTCCCACAATAACCTGTTGAATGTTTTCACTGGGCCCATTCCTAAAACCGATAAAATAAGGCAAAAGCTGACCCTGTTCATTTTCAACGGCCACATAGCGCTGGTGATGGATCATAACAGTTTCCAGCACCTTTTTAGGAAGTTGCAAAAACTTATCTTCAAAATGCCCAACAAACCCCGTTGGGTATTCGTTAATAAAGGTAAGTTCTTCTAATAATTCCTCAGGTAAGTGCGGCTTGCCATTTAGCTCTGCAGCAAGCTTTTCTGCTTGGTTACGTATCAAATCTCTTCTTTTGTTTTCATCTGCGATGACCAAACCTTTTTCCTTTTCCAGTTCCTCGTAATGACCAGGGATGTCTATTTCCACATCGCTACCGAAAACTCTAAGTCCGCGCGATACGCGATTCGATTTCACCCCGAAAAGCTCCACATGGAGCACTTGGTCATCGACTAGAGCCACAATCCAGCGAACAGGTCGACCAAAAACATAACCTTGACCCCAACGCATGCTCTTGGGAAACCAAAGGTCCGTGAATAGATCTTTGAGCAAGACTGGGAGGACCTCACAAGCATCTTTACCGCCTTCCGTCTTGAAAGCATAGACATAACTCTTACCGTTTTCTTCAATAATCCTTATATTGTCTGAGCTAACCCCGTTAACTTGCATGAACTTTTCCAAAGCAGGCTTAATGCCACCATCTGGCATGTAACAAGCACTTCTAGGTGGGCCTTTTATCATTTTTT
This sequence comes from Coprothermobacter sp., assembly GCA_003476705.1. Lineage (GTDB taxonomy): Bacteria > Coprothermobacterota > Coprothermobacteria > Coprothermobacterales > Coprothermobacteraceae > Coprothermobacter. The sequence continues at coordinate 8,094 of DMVM01000042.1, read as the reverse complement.
CCACCACAGCTTGTTTTTCTGGCAAACCACCCAACAGCAAAGCAAAACGTCTGGGTGTAAGAAATGTTTTAACCGTCTCAAAAGAGAGCCCATAATCCTTAAAAGTGGACTCTAAGCGCTCCATAACCTGCTGTTTCAAAGCTTTCAGATGAGAAGGTGGCATTTCCTCAAAACCCAACTCAAAAAGTAGATCCATTAGTTCCACCTCCCCATCAAAGGAAATTCTTTCTCCTCTCGCTCTTTGAGCCACTGTTTGGCAATTCTGCTACTCAGTTTCCTGATTCTAAGCACATAAGAACTGCGCTCCGCGGCAGAGAATCCCCCACGAGCATCCAATAAATTGAACGTGTGGGAGCACTTCAAAACGTAATCATAAGCTGGTAATGTGAGTCCTTTGTCTATAAGACGCATTGCTTCATCCTCGTAAGAGTCAAACCATGATCTAAGCTTGTTCACATCCGACTCTTCAAAAGTGTAAACGCAATGCTGATATTCCTCTGTTTTACGCATTTCGCCATAGGTGATGTGTTCAGACCATTTCAGGTCGAAAACATTCTCCACCCGCTGCAAATACATGGCAATGCGTTCCAAGCCGTAAGTAAGTTCAGCTGGTACCACACTCAGATCGTATCCACCTGCCTGCTGGAAGTAGGTAAACTGTGTAATCTCCATACCATCTAACCAAACTTCCCATCCGATCCCCCAAGCACCCAGCGTTGGCGATTCCCAGTTGTCTTCTACAAAACGCACGTCATGTTCACTTAGTGAAATGCCAATGGCTTCTAAGGACTGCAAATACAAATCTTGCACATTAAAAGGAGCCGGTTTTAAGATAACCTGCATCTGATGGTGCATGTACAACCTATTCGGGTTTTCTCCATAGCGGCCATCTCCGGGGCGTCTAGATGGTTCCACATAGACTACCCTCCAGGGCTCTGGCCCCAGTACTCTGAAGAAAGTATTGGGATTCATGGTACCAGCGCCCACCTCTATGTCATAAGGCTGAGCTAAAATACAGCCCTGCTTTATCCAAAATTCAGTAAGACGCGTTATAAGTTCTTGAAAGGTCACTTTAACCCCTCCCTGGAAACGAATTTAGTACCAAGCTGTGATTCCAACACATCTAACCAATAAGCTCTCATATTTTCCGTAAGCTCACCAACCTTGCGGTATGTCTTCAAAAGAGATTCGTAGTCTGCATCACTAAGTTCCACATCCCCAGATCCGCACTTGGGACAAACATAACCGCCCAAATACACACTAGCGCTTATGGGAAATTGTTCTCTCTTTTCACCACAAACCACGCAGCTGTTCAAGCTGGGCTGCAAGCTCTCTTTTATCATGAAAGAAACTAAGAATTGATCAAAATCCATTGCAGTTTGCTCAGAGGTTAGGAATTTCTCCAGGAACTGAAAAGAAGAACGGTCTACGGATGGAATTTTTGAAAACATTTCTAAAGCCAAAATCATGAAAGGGTTGTACTTTTGGTAGGGCACATATTGTTCTGAGATCACGCCTGTCAATACGTGATGGTTTTTCACTCTCAAGATGCGACCCAAGAGTATGCTCCCTTCTAAAAAAGAACTTTTCCACCTGTTGGGGATTTTCCTACCTGACCTAACCGTTAAGAGCTCCTTTCCGATGTGCTCTCCCAGTACAGACAAGAGCAAATCGGTTTCTCTGTAGGGAATCCGCTCCAGTATGGCAAACTGCTCCTCAATTTCTCTCAATACGCAGCTCCTCCATGATTTTAACGCTGGCACTAGCTCCAATGCGGTTAGCTCCAGCATCCACCATGGCCTTCAAGGTTGCAGCATCCCTTATTCCACCTGAAGCTTTCACACCAATATTGGAACCTACTACTGACCTAATGAGTTGAACATCCTCAACTGTGGCACCGCCTGTACCAAAACCTGTAGATGTCTTCACGTAATGAGCCCCTGCCGCAGCAGCAATGCTGGAAGCAATCTTCTTCTCGTCGTCAGTCAAATAACAAGTTTCGATGATGACTTTCACCACTTTCCCTCCAGCAGCCTTCACCACCTCAGTTATGTCTTCATGCACCAGCCTGTAAAGCTTACTTTTCAGCCAACCCACATTGATGACCATGTCGAATTCATCGGCACCCTCTTTTAGGGCCTGCTCCACTTCAAAAGCCTTTACAGCAGTGGCAGAAGCTCCCAATGGAAAGCCTATGGTGGTTGCCACTTTCACATCTGATCCTTCCAAAAAGCTCTTAGCCAAAGGTACGAAAGCCGAATTCACACACACAGAGAAGAAGTTGTACTGCAAAGCTTCCTTGCAGAGTTTCTCTATTTGCTCCACCGTAGCATCTGCTTTTAGCAGCGTGTGATCAATTAACCTGTTGTACTCCATCACGCATCCTCCTTCCTTCCTGAAGAGACACATTGTGCACGTACCTGAGTGGCTCAGGTTCCCTATGGCCTTTAAAAAGAGGTAGAACCAGGCTCACAGCTTCACTCAAGTTGGACATACCTGCTCCCACGGAAATAAAAACCGGCTTGAAACGTGGTTTCTCTTTATAGGCGACGGCTAACGGTTCCTTTGTTTCAGGATGAACCACCAGAGAACTACCATCAGCGGTTTTTACTAAATCACCAAAAAGCAAGCGCTTTGCTACCCCAATTGAAGGCTTTCTCAAAGAAAGCCCTGCCTGAGTGGCAATGCCCATGCCTCTCGGATGACTCTTACCATGGCCGTCAATGAGCAACAGATCAGGTTCCTCCTGCAACTTCTTATAAAGCGCCAAAATGTAAGGCATCTCCCTAAAAGCCAAATAGGTGGGCACATACGGGACATAAGGTTCTTTTACCACGGTTTCGCATTCCATGAGTTCCACACTCTGGTAGTTAAAAAGCGCCACCACGCCCACACCGAGCCCTGCTTGGAAAGAAACGTCGAAAGCAGCCACAGTGCGGACACATTGATTTAGTGAGAAATCTTCCTTAATAGATCTCAGCGCCGACTGAGCTTTTTGAAAACACTCTTTATTCCACATGGTAGCCGAAGTAATAAAGTGCTTCCTTATTGTCGCGCCAATTCTCTTTTACCTTTACCCAGAGCCCCAAAAACACATGCTTCCCGAGCACGGCCTCCAGCTCTTTTCTTGCCAGGGTACCTATTTGCTTTATCATCTGTCCGTTGGCACCAATGATGATGGGCTTCTGAGATTCCCTTTCCACATAAATGGTCGCATTTATGCGTATGATGTCTTCCTGCTCATCTAAGAAGTCCACCTGAGATTCTACGGCGTAAGGCAGTTCATCTGATGTCAAGTGCATAATCTTTTCACGTATTATTTCGCCAATGAATTGTTCCAAAGACTGATCCGTTTGCATACCCTCAGGATAGAACTGCGGCCCCTCATCTAAATGATCCAGGACAAGATTGACCAACCTATCCAAGTTACTTCCATTTAGTGCGGATATGGCCACTGATCCTACAAAATCACCTAATGACTCGAACATTCTCAAGCGCTCTTCCACTTGTTCATTGGAAATCAAATCCGATTTGTTCATAACCAGCAGCGCGGGAACACCTGTTTTCATCAGATTTCGCGCCACGAAAATATCTCCGGGTCCTGGCGGCACAGATGAACCATCTACTACAAAAAGAGCTAAATCCGAATCGCCAACATTCCTCCAGACGGAATCAAGCAAATACTCTCCTAGCGCGTCATAAGGCTTCTTGGCGCCAGGGAGATCCACAAACACTATTTGGGATCCGTCTCCAGTATTTAAAATGGCCCTAACGGGACGCCGAGTAGTTTGAGCACGAGGCGTTATAATGGAAACCTTTTGTTTCACTAAGTTGTTTATTAATGTGGACTTACCCACGCTGGGTCGCCCTACCAGGCTTACTATGCCCGATTTGGACAAGGTACTCACCTCCTAAGGTCTTCTAAAACGAAACGATTAGGTAACATGCTTTCCAGTGTCTCTATTTTAACCTCTTTATCCCCAACTAAGAGCCACAAAACATTGGGCGCCAAATCTGAAAACACCTGTCGGCAGCCGCCACAGGGATAACCAGGCTGCTCAGTTCCAGCATACACCGCGATAGCTTCAAACTCTCTCTCGCCTTGAGCCAGGGCGCTAAACAGAGCAGTTCTTTCAGCACAAAGCCCCAAATTCATCACGCCTGGTTCCATGTTGGCTCCCAAGTAAACCTTGCCGCTTTTCGCAAGCAAAGCAGCGCCCACCCTGAAACTGGAAAAAGGCGCCACAGCATTCTTTCTAGCAGACTTAGCCGCACTGATTAAGTCATCATACTTCCTAAGTAATTCTTCATTCGTCATATGCACATCTTACCTCCTAAAATCCCAGACAAACAGTAATACTATACCGAGAACAAGTAAACCCAAGTTAACAAAAAGAGAATAAGTCCATGAAACAGAAAAACGCCTGCTAAAAGCCAAAACAAAAACAGGCAGTCCAGCAGCCGCAGCAGCTCCAATACTAACCAGAACAGCGCCCGCTGCTAAATCTTTGGCAAACCCGACCTGTTCACTCCAATCAGGATGGACAGCGTCAGCCAGTTTTTCCAAAGCACTGTTAACCATTTCCAAACACACCACCAATGAAGAAAACGTCACAAGAACAAGCCACTCGCGAAGTGTCAGTCCAAGCACCAGACTATACAGAAACAAAGCAAGCACCAAGAAAAAAGCCACTCGAATGTGGTACTCGCGCAAGAAAGCGTTCTTAAGACCTTTAACGGCTATTCGGAATGAGTCTGCCAATCGAAGATTCTTCATAACCCAACTCTTTTAGCAATTTATTTTGAACTTCCACCATTTCAGCAAATCCCTCTTCAGTTTCATCATCGTACCCTAACAAATGCAGAAAACTGTGAACAATGAGCATGGCAAACTCCACCTGCCAGTCCACACCACTTTCTTCGGCTTGCCTTAGTGCCACTGGTACACACATTATGATTTCTCCTAAGAAGTCACCTTCCCCAGTAAAAGACAAGACATCAGTGGGCTCTTCATTAAATCTGTACTGTGTGTTTAAGTCGATAATGGTTCTCTCATTGCAAAAATACACAGAAACATCTTTACTTTCCAAGCCGAATTTCGAAAAGAGAAATTTCAGAGTGTTTTTAGTGAGCTTAATAGCTCCTCTTGGAACGGGAACTTCTTTACCCACATCAATCACGTTTCAGCACCTCCTGGGTATGGCACCCGGGGATGATAAAGGCCCAAAAGCACTCTCACGAATACGTTTTCAATAATGGTCAGATCTCTGCAACTTAGCTCTGAATTCTCCAGTTGTCCATCTTCTAATCTGGCGTCGATTATGGAAGATACCGTGGATCTTATGGTGGATTCGTTCTTATCACTTAAGGAACGCACTGCTGCCTCACAACCATCGGCCAACATAAGTATGGACGCTTCCTTACTTTTAGGTAACGGCCCCGGGTATCTAAATTCTGATTCAGACACTTCAGCACCATTGGTCTTCGCCTTGTGATAAAAGAAACTGGCGACGCTGGTGCCATGATGAGTAGCAATGAATTCTCTAACACTGTATGGCAGTTTGTACTGCTCAGCTAAAGCAAGCCCCTCCTTAACATGAGACAAAAGTATGAGCATGCTCAGACTGGGACTCATCTTCTCATGCAAATCGTTGGCTTCAGGATTATTCTCGATGAAATACTGTGGCTGTTTAGTTTTACCAATATCGTGGTACATGGCTCCCAAGCGACCCAAAATGCGGTTAGCACCAATGGCTGATGCAGCTTCTTCACACATCTGGGCTAAAACCATGGAATGGTGATAACTACCAGGAGATTCAATGGCAAGCCTTTGCAGAAGCGGATGTCTGAGGTTGCTCAGCTTTACTATGGTGAGCGGAGTAAGGTATCCTTTTCTTTCCTCCCACCAGAATGCTCCAACAAGTAGCAAACCTACCGCTAAACAGCCCATCACCGTATAAGTGAAACCATTCCATACCAAACTTAGATTTTGTACCCCGCTACCAAAACACCACAGAATCTCCAAACCGACTAGAGATAGTACAGATAAACCAGCAGCCGTAAGTACGGTTTCGTATTGGAAAAATTTGTTGCCCAAGCCATAAATCAGCAAACCCACCAGTATTAAAGAAACCCAGTTGTAAGCAGCCATGGGCACAGCTAAGAATGAGAAGACGCTCATGGGAATTAGCATGGACCAAAGCCCTTTCTCTGCCATCTTTAGCGAAAGCACCAGGAAACCAAATAGAAACAACGGCAACCCCAGTAATAAGCTGGAAAAACGGTAGACATAGAAGAACATTAACGCTCCCAGTACACCATAGAAGAAATAAAACACAGGTGAATAAGACTTATAAATCTGGCTCCTCCAAGTTACTATGAGCCAGACAGCTGGTACGAGAAAGATGAAAATCCAGTACGTAACAGGGTAAAATGCTTCGCCAGGTATCCACAAGCCCATCAAACTTAGTGCTCTGACCTGCTCTTCTACCACTTCATCTCCATCACGCGCCACTAATGTACCAGCTGGAATAACCACGCTTTCAGCTGTTGTAATGGCAGTGATTACATCCAAAGGCCGTTCCACCCATGTAGGCTTGACTACAATACCCGACACCAACGTTGCCAGCTTCTTTGAAGTTTCAGCACTCAAATTAAGCGTATTCTGAACCCAATCTGCACTAATGGGTATCTCTGTCTCGTAAATTCCTTTTTCCTTTACATACTGACTGAGTGAAGTCAAACCCTGCCTCAGCTCGGGATCAGCATTCTGTTCACCTAACTTAGATAACGTATTTACGTACGACTTAACCGTCATTTCATCGCTAACCAAAAGCGTCCCTTGAATTTGGTCTCCAAATCTTATGGTCAAGTTTCTGTCCGTCACCACAGAACGAGTGAATCTACCGTCTTTAATGGGAGCACGCAAAGGCAAAAGCCCCACAAATAATATGGCTGCACCCAAGATGAACAGTATAAAAACCAAATTACTCTTGATTTTGCTCTTCATAATCCTTATAAGCCTTCACGATTTTTTGCACCAGACGATGCCTAACAATGTCACTCTCTTTGAGGTAAACAATGGCAATCTCCTCAAAACCTTTTAGGATCTCCAGAGCCCTTATCAATCCAGATTCTTTGGGCTTTGGCAAATCTATTTGCGTTATGTCGCCAGTAACTACCATCTTTGAGCCCAAGCCCATACGTGTAAGCAACATCTTCATCTGTTCATTACCCGTGTTCTGTGCCTCATCCAAGATGATGAAAGCATTGTCAAAAGTGCGCCCACGCATGTAAGCTAAGGGAGCAACTTCAATAATGCCTCTTTCTATGTAACGCTGCGTTTTCTCTGGCCCCAACAGATCAAATAGAGCATCGTACAATGGACGGAAGAATGGATCAACCTTTTGGTAAATGTCTCCAGGCAGGAAACCAATTTTCTCACCAGCCTCCAATATAGGACGCGAGATAACTAATCGTTGGACACTTTTCTCCTTTAGAAGTGCTACACCGTATGCCACTGCCAAGAATGTCTTACCCGTTCCAGCGGGACCTACCGCGAACACTAAGTCCTTCTGTCTCATTGCCTGGATAAAAATTTCCTGACCTCTGGTTTTAGGTCTTACTGGCTTGCCCTGAGCATTTAGAGTTATAACATCTCCTAAAACCAACCGACCAAACTCTTTGTAAGAGCTCAAGAACCTTTGGAGATCTTCCGTTTTTATTGTTTCTCCTCGTCTAAGTGTGTTTGACAAACTGCGCAAAAAAGCAAGAAAGTCGTTTATACGTGATTCATCTTCAGCCGTTACAGCAATTCCTTCTGGGCTGGAAACCACATTTACTTTGAAAAATCGCTCCATTAGCTTAATCTGTTCTTCAGATCCTGTCAAAAACGGGCTGAATTCTGTCCACTCTTCTTCTTTTAGCTCGTAGGTCTTCATGCTCATCTTAGCATATTATACTTCATAAGGAAAAATGCGTTTAGGAGGCGCTAAAACGATTGTAAGTTGGAAACAAAAACTGGCATTAAGATTAATGGGCATAACCCACGACATAAACAAACTTTCTCAGGATTTTATCCGTGCAAAGAGCATA
>DMVM01000031.1 GCA_003476705.1 Coprothermobacter sp. | reverse complement strand
AAGACAAAGCATCAGCCCACCCCATTACGCCTAAACCAATTCTTCGTGCTTTCTTTGCATAGTGCTCGAGTTCAGGTATGGGGTAGTCGTTGGCTTCAATGACGTTATCCAAGAAGCGTACTGCCAACCTTATGGTACGCTGGAATTTTTCCCAGTCCCATTCGTAATCGCCATCTATTTTCCTCAGCATGTGTTTGAGGTTTATGGANNGCAAAGGCTGTTCGCCGCACGGGTTGGTAGCTTCAATGCGCCCACCATCTAAGTAGTCCAATTCATTAATGCGGTCGATGAAGATAATGCCTGGGTCTCCTGTACGCCATGCATTCTCAGCTATTTTGTGCATTACTTCACGTGCATTAAGCTCCCCGACTACTTCTCCAGTATGGGGTGCCACGAGCTTAAACGTGGTATTCTCTTTGTAAGCCTGTATAAACTCTTCTGTGATAGCTACGGAGATATTGAAATTATGGAGCGGACCTTGGCCACTGGTATTTTCCTTCTTGGCATCGATGAATTCCAAGATGTCTGGATGGTGAACGTTTAGAACACCCATCTGCGCTCCACGCCTCTTACCTCCCTGTGCCACCACATCTACCATGACATCGTAAATGTGCATAAAAGACACAGGTCCAGAGGATTTTCCACCACTGCTCTTAACGAGAGAGCCTTTTGGTCTTAGACGGCTAAAGGCATAACCTACACCGCCACCTGCCTGCATTATTTTTGCTGCATCCCATAAGGTCTTAAAAATACCGTCAATACTGTCTTCTATGGGGAGTACTATGCATGCTGACATAAATCGTCTGCCTCTGTACTTGGGATCCTTAGGCAAACCCGCATGAAACAGCGTGGGGGTATTTGGTAAAAAGTCGCGTTTCCAAAGTATGTCAAAGAAGTCCTGTTCCACGGATGAAATTTGTTCAGATGTGGCTCCCCAAACAGTCTCGATTTGTGCCAATCCATGTGCTACGCGGTGCATAAGCTGTTCAGGGGTTTCCACGATGTTGCCGTTTTCGTCTTTAAGAAGATATCTTTGTTCCAGCACTCTTAATGCTGTTTCGCTCCACTCTAATTCCATGGCTGCTTATCCTCCGCCAAAAAATTTTTCCAATTCTTCATCCAGAATACTTCCCACCGTGTTGCCATCAGCTTTTCCCTTTAACTCTTGCATCAATGAGCCCATAATCTTGCCTCGATCCTTCATGCTTTTTGGCTGTAGTTTGTCGATGTAGCTCTTTACTACCTGCCTGATTTCCTCATCTGACATCAAAGGCGGCAAATAGCTTTCCAAAACGGAAAGCTCTGCTTTTTCCTGTTCTAAAAGGTCTGTTCTGCCTGCTTTCTGATACATCTCAATGGCTTCTCTGCGTTTCTTAACTTCTTGTTTGATTACCTGCAGCACATCGTTATCATCCGCTTCTCCCATTTTCTGTACTTCCAGGTTCTTTATGCCAGTTACCACAGAGCGTACTACTTCTAATTTAACGCTATCTTTGGCCTTCATGGCATTCTTTAGGTCTTCTTGCAATTTTTCCTTTAGGGACATGATATGTTAGTTCGCCTCCTTTTGCTGGAGTTGTAATATAATCGTAACACCAATAAGGAATCACGTATATGAAGACCGAATAATGTGGAAAGAGGAGAAAATACTGTGACGCATTACCTTTCAGTGGAGGGGCTCTTTAAGCTCGAGGTCACTCATGGGCAACCTTTCTGGGAAGCCATAAAGGCTAAACAAGATTACTTAACACTGCTGGAGAAAGAGGAGGCTGTTGCCATTCATGTGGGTGAAAACATTCTCCCCTTGCAAGCTCCGGTGCTTAGCGATGGAGCACTAAGACTTGTAAGAAGGGGAACTGTACTGGGCCAACGCGTCGCCGAGCGATCCTCCATGTTCGTAGTTGGAATGGCAGCGTACAGACTGTTTGGTAAAAAATACATGGAGGTTAAGTACTCCTATGGTTCAGGAATTTTTTGCAGCATGGATGAGCCCCTAAAGGATGAGGAAATAAAAGCACTGAAACAGGAAGTGCAAAAGCTTATTGAGGAAGATATACCCATAAAGTGGTCTGTTGTAAATTATGGCTCGGAACTCCCCAGTGGAATGTTCGTTAGGGGTGCTAAGAGTTTGACAAAATACCGAAATGTAAAACATCAATTATTCTATGGTCAGGATTATGGAGAGGTTTCTTGGCTTCCGCTTTTGCCCAGTACGGGCATGGTCAAGGGCATAAACCTTATAAACTATGCACCTGGCTTTGTAGTAGTTCCAGAAGATAGGCAGTTCGACGAAATACCAAAACTGTTTCAAGCATTCTTTGAATACGACCAGTGGCTTAAGGTGCTTGGGATAAGCGATGTGGGCGACATAAATGCTTTGGCCCAGGGTCATGAAATTACCGAGCTTATTAAGGTAGCAGAAGCACTGCACGAGAAGAGAGTTTCCTACATTGCAGACGAGATTAAAAAGAAGGAAGCAAAGCTAATTCTTGTTGCTGGTCCTTCGTCTTCTGGAAAAACCAGTTTTTCTCATAGGTTGGCTGTTCAGCTACGAGTGAATGGACTAAGGCCAATCAATATGGGAACCGACGATTACTTTTTGCCTAGGGAATTGACGCCTCGCGACGAAGCAGGTAATTATGACTTTGATTCACTGAAGGCAGTGGATTTGGAAACGCTTGTGCAAGACATCAACCGACTTCTAAACGGTGAAGAAATAGAAGTTAAAAAGTATGACTTTGTGCGAGGGGCAAGAATTATACAGGAAAAAAAGCTCAAATTTCCTGAAAACGGAGTGCTCATTTTAGAGGGTATTCATGCTCTCAATCCGCGCACCACTCAAGGTGTGCCAGCTCATGTAAAATACAAGGTTTACGTGAGTGCATTGGCTCATCTTAACTTGGACGAAGTGAACCGCACTTACACTACTGATGCCAGGCTCATCCGGCGTATGGTCAGAGACAGTTTTTACAGAGCTTATTTGGCAGAAGAAACACTTCGTCAATGGCCCTCAGTTAGACGTGGTGAGGATAAATACATTTTCCCTTACCAACAGGAAGCTGATACGTTTTTTAACAGTGCTTTGCCTTATGAGTTACTTGTACTTAAGCCCTTTGCTGACCCTCTGCTTTCCCAAATTCCAGAAACGGTCAAGGAATATCCTGATGCGTGGAGACTTAGGACGCTGCTTAGTTACTTTGAAACATGTCCCTCAGCCTATGTTCCCAGCACCTCCATATTGCGTGAGTTCATAGGTGGCAGCGCCTTTGATGTTTATTAAATCTTGAAAGTGCATATAGCTGCCATAATGAGTGTGTTTCCTCTATAATTGAATTAGAGCCATATGGCACGGTAACAGTGCCTAACAGTGGAAGTTTTCATATGTGTGTGTTTGTGGTTTTTGATGTGAATTGTGTGCATGATTTGTATGCCCTCAAGGTGGGCGGAGGAGGTTGATGTTGGTATGATACCGTGGGTGGTGCTTGAAAGACTTTACCTGTACTATTCATATGTGGAATCGCTACCACCTGAGATAAACTGGGTGTCCTCTCAGATGCTTGGTGAGGCACTAGGGATCTCACCGGACTTAGTAAGAAAGGATATGACGTACTGCGACATAAAGGGCAAGCCTCGTCAGGGNNGTTAAGTCCGTAATTGTTGGTGCAGGCAGATTAGGATCAGCTTTGGCTAACTATGACGGATTAAGGAAAAACAATATGCAGGTGCTGGCACTATTTGATGTTGATCCGGAAAAGGTTGGAAAAACTCTGGGTGATATTCCCATACTTGCTCTTTCAGAACTAGAAGGTTTTGTAAAGGAGAAGCATGTGCAGTGTGGTGTAATCACAGTTCCCGCTAATAGCGCTCAGCAGGTCTGCGATCTACTTGTTAGTGCCGGGGTAAGAGCTATATGGAATTTTGCTCCTGCGGCTTTGAAAATACCTCACCATATCCAACTAAGGAATGAAAATATTGTGCAAGGTTTTGTACTCCTCAGAATACGAATGCTGGAGGTGAAATAGATGGAGCGCGCGGACATTGTTAAGGAAGGCTTACATTTGGCAGGAGTACTTGCCTCTCAGAAGATGTTAACCGCACCTAAGGGGCTGGGTCGGGATAGCATAGATGTGAAGCTTATCGAAGACAGGGAAATATTACGTGCCATTTTGGATGAAGCGAAGAAGTTTCAAGATAAATGGCCATTCTATAGTAGGGACGCAAAGACCTTGGAAGAAAAGGATTTTATTCTGCTTCTGGCTTACGCAGAAGACAAGAAGCCAGCGAACCTAAACTGCGGTTTGTGTAAGATGGATTGCGACAGCGCTCGTCAAGGGAAAACCTTCTGTGTGTTTTCTGCCTTGGATTTGGGAATTGGTTTAGGGGTGGCAGTGGATGTGTTTAACGATTTTGGGGTGGACAACAGGATTCAGTGGACTTTGGGTGAAGCATGCAAGAGTTTGGGTTTATGCCCTGAAGGCAGCGTTGCCATAGCCGTTCCCATGCATGTGAGCAGCAAGAATGTGTTCTTTGATAGATTTTGGTGGGACAGAAAGTGAATGAGAAAAAATGCGAGTTTTAGTAACAGGTGATTGGCATCTGGGGGCTGTGACCTGGAGAAGAAAGCCACAGGATAGGACTCAAGAAATTCAAGCTTGTTTAAATGAAATATTAGATTTTCTTAGTCAAGAGCGGGTGGATTTAATTGCCATTACTGGTGATTTTACTCATTATTGGGTTCCCTTAGAGGGTGAGAAACAGCGTTGGCTCATGGATTACCTTTATGCCTTGTCTGAACACGCACCCGTGGTTGGTGTTTTAGGGAACCATGATTGGCGTGGTTTAGTCAGCTTTGATAAGTTTGCGCGTAAAAAAAATGTTTACATCGTTGATAAATTCGACAAGTTTGAACTGAACTTAAATGGCACTAAGGTGTGCATAGTGACTCTGCCTTACTTTGATGCAAGAAAAGTGCTACAGCCTTATCAAAAACTAACCAGTGATGGCGTGAAGGACACTGCGAAGCAAGTTGTATTGAATGATTTATCTCCTCGCTCATGCTCTTGGGATGCCAGTTACAAAATACTAATAACACATGGTGTGGTAGAAGGGCTGGCTTATTCGCAGCTGGGCGGTAACGATGTGCCCATACCAAAAAGTGTGCTGTCGCAGTTTGATTTTGCCTTACTGGGACACATTCACAATGCTCAATTGATAAAAGATGATTCCACGGACAGAATTTTGGGATGTTACCCAGGCGGTGTGGCCAAGTTGGATTTTGGTGAAATGGGAAGTACGCAGGGCTTTTGGATTGTGGACTTAAGCGCTAAGGGCGCAGACTGCAAGCTTAAGAAGTTTTCTTCACAAAAGCCTCTGAAACCTGTGGAAGTCGCAGAAACGGTCACACCTGAAGTGCGTGAAGAAATCATGAGAACTAACGGTTATGTTAAAGTGGTGCTTAAAGAAGGTGATCTGGTCACCGTTCAAAAGCTGTATGACTTAGAGCCGGTGGTCGTAGTGGAACTCAAGAATGCTGCAAGTAGTGGAAGTGAAGGTTCAACGGGTGAAGGAGAAAGCAAGGTTAGGTTTTCCTCTTTGGAAGAGGCCTATGGTTTGTATTTGAACCATTATCCAGAACTGGCAGAGGATAAGCGAGATGAACTCCTTAGGAAATTCTCTTCTTACTTGAGTAAAGCTAAGGAGAATAAGTCATGAAACCGAAGAAGCTGGAAGTTAGTAATTTTCTGGGTTTGAAAAATCTTTCACTGGAGTTCCCAGAGCAGGGTGTATTTGTCATAACAGGGCCTAACGGCGCTGGGAAATCCTCCATTTTGGAAGCCATGTATTTTGCCCTTTATGGTAAGACAATGAGGCTTCCTGGTGATGTCAAAAACACCGCTGTCATAAACAGGAATACTCAGCACAGTTCTGATAATCCGGCTAGGGCTGTTGTGAGTTTCACCTTTGTGCAGCAAGGCAAAGAATACCTGGTACGTCGCGAGCTGGTGAGAGGCGCTCATAAGAAAGATGAGGTAAGTCATAATGCTTGGTTGTACGACCTTAGCAGCCATGGCGGGCTTGTTCCTGAAACAGGTGTAGTTAAGGTAAACAACAAGGTTGAAGATATTCTGGGCTTGACACCAGAGGTTTTTGCGGCAACGGTGTTCTTGGGTCAAGGTAAAATAACAGAACTTGTAGAGGCAAAACCAGATAAAAGACGTAAGATCTTTGATGCCATCTTGGAAACCGATCATTTGGTTAAGATGCAAGAGCTTGTGCGCGGAGATCTTAGAGAACTACAAACTAAAGTAAGGGACCTTCTGGAACGCAAGGAGATTTTGGAACAAGGTCCTTCTGCCAAGGATTTGGAAAAGGAACTTCGAGACGTGGAAGAGAACATGAAGCAGGTTATTGAAAGAGTGCAGGTTTTTGAACAGGCTGCAAAAGAACTAGAAGAAGTGCAGAGAATCAAAGCAGATATGGAAAATACCGAGGCTGACATAGCAGCTTTAAGAAGTGAAATAGAAAAGCTTAAGGAAGCAGCTGAACGAGATACGAAAATAAGATTTATAAAAGAGCTCAGGTCAAAATATGCTGAGCTTGAGCAGTGGCAAATCCAGCTTGAGGAATTAACGAAGAACAAGGATAAGCTGCAAAAGGACTTGTCGAACTGGTCGGAAAGGGACAATGAGCTTAAGCTAAGAGCTGTGCAGATCGAAAAACAGTTAAACAGTCTTGAAGATGATGTGCATTTATCTAAGGAGAAGGAAAGCCTGGCTCAAAGTTTAGATGATCTGAAAGCACTCCGCAGCTATTTGGAAGAAGCTTGGAATGCAATTGTTCAATGCCGCTTGACTAGCGAAGAGGTCCTTCAGCTGGTCCTCGAGGAAAGGAAACTCAAGTCTGAAATCGACAAATTGGAGCATTTTGTTGAAGTGGTTTCTTCGTCTGATGGGTTAATAAACAGTTATTACAGTGCGAAGCAGAATATGGAAAAGGTGGAAAAAGAGAAGCAGGAAGTTGAAAAAGAGCTATCCATACTGGCACAGTCCCAAGCGACCCTAAAAGAGCGTATATCCATTCTAAGCCAGGATTATCCCAACTTGGAACAGGATTTTTTGGTGAGCCGTCTAGCTGAACCTCTTCACGTGGGTGATACGTGTCCAGTCTGTGGCAGCGAAATTACTAAGCTTAAGGAGATTCCTTTGCCTGAGGACGTGCTTATGGAATTTAGCCAACTGGAGATGGAGCGGTATCACCTGGAGCAGCAGCAGAGAATTATCAATGAAAGAAAAGCCAAACTTGACAAAGAGGGGATTGAGCTGCGTGAGGTCATTAAAGAATGTGAATCGCGGCTCGACCTGGCAGTTTTAGAAAAGATGGAAAGGGTGAAATCCTTTGATGCTTTTCAGATGTGGTTGTCTGCTCAGCGTGAAGCGTTACTGGAACGTAATCAGCGTGTGAACCAACTTGAGGAGCAGATACAGTCTAAGAGAAACAGGCTAAAGAGTACATATTGCAGTACTTTGAAGCGGCTTTGCAATCATAAGGAAATAAAGGAAGCGTTGTTAAGAGGAAACGTGGAAGAACAACTTTCACAAGCTGATCAAGACATCGCGGAGATGGAAAGACGTAAGAAAGAGCTTGAAGTCTTTTCCCAGCAGGTAAGGGAGCAGCGACAGGATCTCATGCTTGCTTTGGCTGAAACCAATGTTGAACTTAGGAAAACTCAGGAGAGAGAAGAAGATACCAGAAATACTTTGGAGGAAACTATCCACCGCATGAAACAGCTTTCGGGCCAAGTGAACACCTTATTAAGTGAGCTGAAAGAAGAACTTTCTAGAGCCCATATTAGCTATGAAGACTATGAGCTTCTGAAAAGTGTGCAGGAGAGCGGCGTTGCTGATCAGTTAAGGGCCTTAAAAGGTAAATTGGACGTACTTGAAAAAAGGTTGGAAGAACAGCGGAAGAAGTACTTGTCTTTGCTGGAAAACCGCGAGGTACCTAGTGAAGAGCTGCCAGTTCAGCTCGAACAAGCTAAGAGTGAATACGAAGTTCTTCTCGGTGAGCGAGGTCGCCTACAAGCTTCCA
>DMVM01000153.1:601-5275 GCA_003476705.1 Coprothermobacter sp. | reverse complement strand
ACCATGTTGAACGCAAAAGCGCGTATACCGTTATCATGTAATCGATCTACACCTTTCTTTAGAAGCTCATTGCTCATGGTTCTTTCAAGCACTAACTTACGGAGCGTTTCATCGCCTGATTCCACTCCAAGATACACCTGTTTGCAACCGGCTTCTTTGAGTAACTTCACCCGGTCGTCAGTTAGTAGTTCCACTCTCTCGTCACAGGAAAATGGTAGATTCACATGGCGTTTGTACAGCTTTGTAAACTGCTCAAGCCACTGCATGTTGAGACCGAAAACATTATCCAAGAACCTAAATTCCTTTACCTCAGGATAAACCGACCGTAACTGTTCAATGTACTCCATAGCTCCTTCAGGACTTCTTGATCTATGGTAATGTTCAGGGTTTGGGTAGACCGATCTGAAAGCGCGATTTGAACAGTAGGTGCAGTTGTAGGGACAGCCTCTAGAAAGCATCCCTAGTGCCACATTAGTCTTAGTAGAGATCAGCTCCTTGTAATTGAAAATGGAAAAATCAGGCATAGGGAGCTCATCAAGGTTCCAGACCAAGGAAGCTGTTGGGTTACTGATGAAATTGCCGTTTTCTCTGTAAGATAAAGAAGGAACGTTCTCCAAGCCGTGGCTGTTTGCAAGAGCTTCGCAGACTGGGTAAATAACCAGATCTCCATCTCCACGCACCACGGCGTCTACGAAGGGCACGCTCAAACATTCCTCAGGTGCTAATGTGGGATGATAACCACCCCACAATACGGGTTTCTCAACGGCTTCTTTTGCCCACTTTGACCATGTTGTTGCCAGTTCTAGGGCACTTGTTCTGACAGTGAAAGCAACTATGTCTGGATCCGTGCGCTTAAGCTTCTCTTTGAACGTTTGTTCATCGATAGGAGCTCTGTAATGCAAAAGGGAAACATGTGCTCCTTTTTGTTTGAGACCTGCTGACAGGGCAGCTAAACCCTCGTTGTACCAACCGCCTTTTTCTACTCGAAGCACCTTGGGTCTGCTAAAGGGCCTCTGCATAGTGTAGTCTGGGTATACCAAGGTGACATTCATAAATGCCATTGTAATACTAAAAATGAAAAAGTCAACATTCTATGTGGCTGCATCCCACTTAACTTATACTCCAACTTTACACACAAAAAGCTTGTTGACAGTCGATACGGAAAGAAGCAAAAAGCTTGCAAAAGAGAAGGATAAAAATGAGAGCAAACAGAAATTGTAGGCTATTGGTGTTTCTGTTTGTTATCAGTTTGTTGGTTGGAAGTATTGGGCTGCCTGTAAGCGCTGAAACAACGAAGAAGCTTGAACTGTACGTAGGCAACACTACTGCTTACGTTAATGGTGGTAGTGTAAAACTTGATGCTCCGCCTGTTACTCAAGATGGTAGAACATTAGTTCCGGTAAGATTTATCAGCGAACAAATGGGCGCCAAAGTCACGTGGGATGGGGCTAAAAAGCAAGTAACTATTGTGCAAGGTTCAAAGACAATCATACTCACTATCAATTCCAATAAAGTGCTTGTCAATGGAAAATCTGCAACAATTGATGTACCGGCTAAGATAATCAACGACCGCACTATGGCTCCTGTTAGGTTTGTATCAGAACAGTTAGGGTACAACGTAGAATGGGTAGCTGAAAGTAAGAAGGTGATCATTGACAATTCAAAAGTACCTACGGCGCCTGTGTCGATAATTAGCAAAGATCTTGAAGGTGAAAAAGTAATAATCAAGAATAACGGCAATGCTGATGTGGACATGAGCGGTTGGAAGTTAATAAGTGTTGAAGGTAACCAAGTCTTTACTTTTCCTGATGGTTTCATTCTTAAGAAAGGGCAGACAGTTACCATTACGTCAGGCAAGAATGCCTACAGCAATCCCCCTTCGGTGCTTAAGTGGACTAATGCTTACATATGGAACAACGATGGTGATGCTGCAAAGCTTGCTGATAGCGAGGGGCGTGTAATCAGCACACTGCCCCAAGTAGAAACTTTTGATATTGAACCGCTTATCTAGGGTTAAGATCCTTTGAACAGTATTTTGAAGAATAATTATGGGTACCCATAATGAAGTCGTACTTTATAAGCCTGTGAGGAATAGCAAAAGTATGTTCAAAAAAGATAAGCCAGCCCTCAGAACTACCTAAGTTTCAGTCAGCTAACCAGGGGCTGGCTTACTTATCGTGTTGGTGTCTCACAGTTTTCCTCTATTGTTAGAGGATCTCTACTTTACCTGCTTTCAAGCACTTTACACACACGTAAGCGGTGCGCACTTTCCCATCTGGAAAACGCCCATGTACACGCTTAAGGTTGGCTACCCAACGCCGATTGGTCCTTCTGTTGGAGTGGCTCACATTATGACCGAACGTGGTTCCTTTTCCACAAACAGAGCAAACTCTTGCCATATCTATCTCCTCCTGATATGCGTTGTGGTCTACGAGTTTTTATTATATCATGTGATTGAGATTCCTGCTTTGGTTCAAACGAGATTTTGTCGCATGTTAAAATAACAGCCAGGTGGTGGTAAACATTGAAAATAAGAATAAAGGCAAAAGCAATAGCTCAATACTTGTCTAAGGTTATAAAGAGTTGTTACGGGATAACGTCTGTCCCGAAATCTTCGCTGAAAGACTATGCTAGTGGTTTGGTGGGGTTATATGCGTATGATGAAGGCGTCTTGGTTCGTATAAAGGATAATGTGGTCTATGCCACTGTGCATGTGGTAGTAGATCCGCTTAGCCCAGTAGCAGCGATTGTGAAAAACCTAAGAGAATCCTTGGATTATGCTTTCAAGAAGCTGTTAATAAAAGACTATGAAGTTGACGTGAAAATACACGTCGCCAAAGAGAGGGCTTAATGTAATGAAAGACCATCTTACTGTGAAGGAATTTATTTCTGCTTTTGATAGTGGCTACAGTCTGGTTAAGCAGTTGCAGGACGACATCAACGCACTAAATGTGTACCCTGTGCCAGATGGTGATACTGGGATCAACATGTCCTTGACTTTAGAGAGTGTCGTCAATGAAATCAGAAAAATGGAAGAGACAGATTTCTCTGAAGTGGGGCACGCACTGATCAAGGCTTCCTTGTCCGGGGCACGTGGTAATTCTGGTGTCATTCTTTCGCAAATACTTAAAGGTTTTGGCAGAGTTTTACAGTCCACGGATGGCAGGCGACTCAGCTTATCAAATTTTATCCTAGCTATTGTGGAAGGGAAGAAAACTGCATACCATGCTGTTATAAAGCCCGTTGAAGGAACCATTCTTACGGTCATAAGGAAGATTTCTGAACGCATCGAGGCAAAAACCTATTACTCTTTTGAAGAAGCCTTGCACGACGTAGTTGAGGTGGGCTGGCAAACCGTATTGGAGACGCCAGAGATGTTGGATGTTCTAAAGAAAGCGGACGTAGTTGATGCTGGTGGATATGGTCTTTATGTGTTCTTTGAGGGGTTTAGAGCAGCTGTGGCTGGAGAAACGCCTAAACCTCATCAAGTAACTCAAAGAGTGTCAGAAACGTTTATTAGTGAAAGTGGTTATGGAGAGTACAAGTTCTGCACAGAAGCTTATTTTAAGTCTGACGATATGGATTTTGAATACGCTAAAAACTTTTTGTCTTCTCAAGGTGATTCCATCGTACTTGGGCAAGAAGGCGGATTGTGGCACTTTCATGTTCACACTAACGAGCCTTTCCTAGTTTTGCAGGAAATGGGCAAGTTCGGAGAGCTCATACAGGTAAAGATTGACAATATGGCGGCTCAAGTGGAAGGCAGATTCCAGGTAGAGGAAAAGCCTTTTGCTGTGGTAGCTGTGGCTCCCTCACCTAAATGGGCTGAGTTGTTTCGTTCCATAAAGGTGGATTTTGTGGTATTGGGTGGTCAGACCATGAACCCTTCAGTAGGACAAATACTCGACGGGGTTAAACATGTTCACAGCAACAAAGTCTACATTCTGCCCAATAATCCAAACATCATTTTGTCGGCAGAGCAGGTAAGAGAACTAACAGATAAAGAGGTTGTTGTCATTCCAACGAAGAATCCTGCACAGGCTGCAGTTGGCCTTTCCTTGTATTTCGGGGTTGAGGATCCGTTGGATGTGTTCTTTAAACAGATCCTCGATCATACGAATTTTATCGAGCTTACTAGAGCCACAAAAGATTCATACGTGGATGGGCTTGACGTCAAAGCTGGGGATTGGCTCGTCCTCTGGGATGATCAGTTGAAGGCGGCTTGCAGCAGATGGGATTGTGTGCTTGAAGCACTGCAGGAGCTAACCAAGAACTCCGACTACACCATTGCCAGCATTTTCAAAGGCGTGGATGCGAAAGAGCAAGAGACCCGAACCATGAAAGAGTTTTTTGCATCACTGGGCATGGAAGTTGAAGAATACGACATGGATCAGCCTTTTTATCCTTATTGGGTGCTGGTAGAAAAAAGTTGAAAAGTGAATTACAGAACAAGCTCTCTTTGGCTCTAAAACGTGAAGTGGACAACAAGTTTGCTGTTACGCAAACGGAAGATGAATGGTTTCACTATGTGGTAGTGGAGTATCTCAGTGAGCTGAGAAAGTCTATGAACACACCCCTTGAGCTTGTCCAAATAGACGAGCTTATTGCGGAGTTTAACCGTTACCCCTTACTGCCTCTATCGGAGCGAAAGAAACTTTGTCAGCATTTAGTCGG
>DMVM01000153.1:0-512 GCA_003476705.1 Coprothermobacter sp. | reverse complement strand
GTTTGGGACCTTATCCATTATGTGCCCATGCGGTTCGTAGATAGAAGTAAGATACTTAAAGTAAAACAGCTTCGGATGGGTATTGATGCCACGGTGTTGGGAACAGTAGTGGATGTGAAGCTGCAAAAGACATATCGTGGATACAGATTGCTCACTGTGACTTTGCAAGATGACACGGGCAGGGTTGACTTGGTTTTCTTCAATCAAGAGTTCTTAGCTAGGAAATTCCGCCGAGGCCAACTTGTGATGGTTACTGGTAAAGTTGAATCAAATCATGGACGCTTGCAACTAACAAATCTTCGCTCTGATTCTTTTGAAGTTTTAGAACCTGGAAAAGAAATACTGCCCATGATTCCTATTTACAGAGCTGGAGCAGGAACTACCACTAATACACTGAGGAAAATAATCTTCAACGCCATAGATCAGTACTCGCACAAAGTACCTGAGATTTTTCCATATTGGCAAGAAAAAGGTTTTTTAAGTTACCCTGAGGCAGTTGAAAAACTGCATCG
>DMVM01000086.1:4558-18956 GCA_003476705.1 Coprothermobacter sp. | reverse complement strand
ATAGTGGTTAACTCCTTCACGAGTTCATTCATAGCGAAAGCTCTTCTGTGCCCTAAAGACTTTCCCTTCTAAAAGGAAGAAGTGCATAATGTGCATTACATAATTCACATCCTAGGGGAGGAGCTGAGAAGACCACATCGCGCCCTCTAAGGTCCTAAAGGTTTTTGCCAAGCTCCACCTTCGGCACTAACCTCTACCCTCACTTCCATCAGTTTTTCGATGGTAATGAAGCAATATTTGAAGCCTACGTTCCTTAACCACCCTGTTTAACTCACAAAAGCAGCTAACATAGTCTGAGAGGTTCTTCCTTCAAGAACACGGTAGTGTCGTCGCAGTCTATTACATCCACTCACCGCTCCATAGAAAACTCATGGACAAGAGCTCCTATTACTCCGTGTTCGTTATAGCGTGAGAAACTAATTAGTCAGCATCCGGTCCAGCTGCGTCGCAACTCCACTGCCCACTTCTGCTGCCACCAACTGAAGGAATTCTTCTGTAGAGCTCACCTTTTGCGTAGTTGTTTGCTTAAGCAGCTTCAGAAAAGTCTCTTTGCCAACCATCCGCTCCAGTCCATAGAGCACCAAACAGCCCTTATCATATAGGACCGTGAACGCCTTTTCATCATCTCTTTCAACGCCCCTAATAGTAGGCATACCCTCTGAGCACTCCAGCTTCTTAGCGAGGATGCTTTCAAAATGAGCCGTTCCAAATAGCTCCCTTACCGCCATTAAAGCAGAGTACTCAGCGAAGGACTCATTTAGCCAATCTTCCCACGAGTTAACTGGAGCATTTGCCCACCAAAGGTGCGCACACTCATGAGCTAGATTACTAAAGTATCTTATTTCTTGCCCTGTATAGGCTTCTGCATCAATGTGGGGTAATACAACAAAACCCGTTCGGGTATAACCTCCACCTTCGGTGCGAGGCGTAATGACTATTCTCATATCACCGCTCGAAGCGACGCCAAACCATTCACTGTACCACTTTGAAACCTGCAGTCCTTTCTTGAAAACATCTTCAACTACCCACTTTGCCACGTCCACGTAATCTAATTCCACTTCCAAGCCACTTTCCGCACTTCTCAATTTGCAAAACCTATTTGATGCCGTCACGACCATGTCCACAGAAGGCCGTTTCTGGCTAATATGCCATAAGCCTTCACCGAGTTTCTCCACCTTACCCAAACCAACCACCTCATAGCTGTGGTCAATGTGTACTAGCACATCGTAGCAAAACTGCTTTAACTCAGGACTATACGGAAACCAAGGAGCGTACATACCCAGTTCAACCCAACCGGGGGTTACCCGATTTACTTCCCACGTGGTTACCCCAATGTTTCCTTCATACTCAAACCAAAGTCGAAGCAGTTTATCATCTTCCACTGGCTGAGTAAACTTTATTTTTAAGGTGCCTGCATCTGGCGTAAACGGAAAGGAGCACGGCTGCTCCACGTCAAACTGGTAAGTAATCGGAACACTGCCAGTGATGTTCTTTATCTCCATGCTCTTGTGGAGGTAGAACTCAAGATTATTGCATTGTTCTCCGAAAGGTGGACACAGTAGTTCCACATTCGCGTGCAATAACCCTTGCTCAGNNATGGGTTTCCTTATGATTACCCTTCATCGTCATGTGGTTGAGCCTCCCTACCTGAGAATTTGCGCAAACGCACTGCAAAATCAGTATAACCCAGCTTTCCTCAACTTACACCACACAAGAAACGCTGACAAAAACTACAAAGCAGTAAGATTACAGACCAAACAGCATGGTCACACCGAGAATACCGAAAATGGCTCCGACTATGTAACTCAAAACTTTTTCATTTACCCTGTTCGCAAACCGTGCAGCAAACCTGCCCCCTATGACGGTGCCTAAACCACTTAGCACTGCTGCCCCCAGCGGAAGGTTACCCGTAAAGGCGTGCCCAATGGCACCTGAAGCGGCAGTAAAAGCCATGATAAAGGTCGACGTACCGACACCTTCATGCATGCTGTATTCCAGTAGAAAAACCAAAATGAGCAGTATCATAACTCCGCCACTCGCCCCCAGCAGGCCACTTACTATGCCTACAAGAAAACCAAGAATGAGACTGGACAATACCACGTTTTTCCTAAGAGCTTTAAGAAATTTATTTGGCTCGCGTTTTGCCACCGGCTGCCCATTTACAGGAATAACCGTACCCATACCTCGCAGAGCGAATATTATAGCCGTGATAATGAGGAAAATTCCAAATGAGCTTCCTAAACTGCTTTCATCAATATGTGGAGAAATGAAGCTTCCGACTTGCGCACCCAAAACGGACCCCACAGCAATCCACCAACCCTGCCTTAAGTTCACGTTGCCTGCTTGGTAATACGTCCAACTAACTACCAGAGAAGCTACCGTATCAGCAAACAAACTCGCCCCGATGGCATCAGCCGCTCCATAGCCCAGCATAATTAACCCCGGGACAATAACCATCACCCCACTGGCTCCAATAAGACCAGTGACTACGCCTGCTATCAGCCCAACCAGAACAATTAGAAGCTGCGTCACTATATCACCTCCACAAAGCCATCTTACTCAGCAACCAACAGCAATGTTTGGCAGCTTCATAGTGCTTGTGCTTTCGACGTTCACCATAAATCGGTAAAAAAGATACCCAAAGAAGGTGCAAATTATAAGCTATAAGGAAGATGGCAGAGGGTTAAGCAAAATAAAAACGTTTCAAGATCAAGGGGACACAAAAAAATGGCGCGCCTGGAGGGACTCGAACCCCCAACCTGCGGATCCGTAGTCCGCTGCTCTATCCAATTGAGCCACAGGCGCACCTAACAATAGTATTTTAACGCGTTTCTAACGTTTTCTGTACTGACGAGCCCTACGAGCTCCGTGCAGTCCGTATTTCTTGCGTTCTTTCTCCCTAGGATCTCTGGTAAGCAGAGAGTAAACCAACTTGGTTTGCCTCAGTGGTTTACGCCACTCAGGGTTCAATCTAACCAGTGCCCTGGCAATCCCCAGTCTGATAGCATCTGCCTGACCGCTCTTGCCGCCGCCTTCTACGCGAGCGATAACATCATACTGTCCCAGAGTACCCGTAGCTTCAAAAGGCTTCTCAACAACCTTTTCCAAGGTTACCCGGTGGAAGTACTCTTTGTAATCATGCCCGTTTACAAGGATGCGACCGGTCCCAGGCACCAATCTGACTCTGGCAACTGCCCTTTTTCTTCTACCTACTACCGGTGCTTGTGCTTGCATATTTCCCTCCTATCTCCTTTGCCCTTTATGGCAGCTCAATCTTCTCAGGCTGCTGAGCCTGATGCGGATGTTCTGGCCCCGCATAAACCTTCAAGTGAGTGATCTGCCTGCGTCCCAAACTATTCTTGGGCAGCATGCCCTTCACTGACCTGTAAATGAGCTGCTCTGGCTTTTTCTGCCTTAGCTGCCAGGCTGGTGTGACACGCTGGCCACCCAGATAACCGGAGTGGTCATAATACACTTTCTTGAGTTCTTTAGAGCCACTCAAAGCTACCTTCTCTGCGTTGATTACAATAACGAAATCGCCACAATCCACGCCAGGTGTCCAGATGGGTTTGTGCTTGCCCATGAGAATACGCGCAATGCCTGCTGAGAGCCTTCCTAGCGGCTTACCAGCAGCATCAACCACGTACCACTTCCTTTCTACCTGGCCTGGTTTTGCCATTATGGTTTTCACGGTGTTTCCTCCTTCCATTAACCATCTTGTTACTTTTATTGCCGAAACAGCATATCAAATAGTACGTTCTTTACCAGACCATACCAATTTTACAATATACAATAATAACATGGATTACTTGGTTGGCGGCTGTTTGCGAGACATCATACTGGGCAAACCGCCCAAAGATTATGATATCATAACCGACGCACATGTGCCCTTTGAACCCAAGGTTGTTTTAGGAAAAGATGTTCTAACCTATCGGTACATCATAGGCCGCAAGATTGTCGATGTGAGCTCGCAACTTAACCTGCAAAAACGCGATTTCCCCATGAATGCCATGTCGCTGGATTTCGAAGGCAATTTCTATGACCCACGAGGTGGATTAGAAGACCTTTTTAGTAAACGGCTGTCCGTGAAAAAAGAAAGGCTGGAAGAAGACCCAGTAAGGATTTTAAGAGCTGCCAAGCTGTGCGCTGAAATTGGTCTAACACCTGTGGGAGACAAGGTGGACAGCCTTTTACTGCTAAGGCAAGTGAACCAAGGCAGACTTTACCAAGAATACCTAAAAATGATATTATCTCCAAAATGGCTTAAAGCTGTAGAGATTCTTA
Source organism: Coprothermobacter sp. (assembly GCA_003476705.1). Taxonomy (GTDB): domain Bacteria; phylum Coprothermobacterota; class Coprothermobacteria; order Coprothermobacterales; family Coprothermobacteraceae; genus Coprothermobacter. Next base: position 14,672 of record DMVM01000086.1, on the reverse strand, counting down.
AAGACTTTTTCCAGCTTCCATTAAAAGTGCCTTCAGCCAAATTGCCACCCCTGGTACCCATTAGAACCTCAGCTTGCGAAGCACATCACTATCCAGAGCTGTTTGGCTTACCTCCAAAACTGACAAACTTGTGCTGGGATTTGGAGAACATGGATCTTAGTGATGCACCTGCGTGTCTATGCACACACGGTAAAAAAGCTGTTTGGGCTGCCTTGGTTCAAAACAAACCTGAACTTACACAGCTTTACAAAGCGTGGGCACTGTTTCGTCACAGAGCACCCAAAACACCCACTGCAGAAGACCCCCACAAGTACTATGACCAATGTGTAACATTTTTAAGAGAAAAGCAGGAGCTTGGTGACGCTTAGAAGCTTCATGATTTAAAATAATTAGTATATAAGTAAGTAAGCATACTGAAGAGTCCAAAGTTTTTTCTAACCATAGAAAGGATGGTGCAACAGCTCTATGTACATGTCCGGAGATGAAATACGCTCAATTTACCTAAGTTTCTTTGAAGAGAAAGGTCATCTACTTTTGCCTTCGTCTTCCTTGCTGCCTGACGATCCCACTCTCATGTTCACCAGTGCTGGCATGGTCCAGTTTAAGCCTTATTTTTTAGGCCAGGCACAGCCTCCTGCCAAGCGCATAACCACAGTTCAGAAATGCCTTAGAACGGGTGATCTGGAGAATGTGGGTCACACTTCACGGCACCACACCTTTTTCGAAATGCTGGGAAACTTTTCCATTGGCGATTACTTTAAGAAAGAAGCCATTCTTTGGGCATGGGAGTTGGTTACACAGCGGTTCAAACTTCCACCAGAACGCCTTTGGGTAACCATTTACCAAGATGACGATGAATCCTTTGACATATGGCACAACTTGGTGGGACTTCCAGAAAACCGCATAGTCCGTATGGGAAAAGAAGATAACTTCTGGGGGCCTCCTGGACCCACAGGTCCGTGTGGACCTTGCAGTGAAATTTACTACGACATGGGTGAAGAATGGCCTTGCGATGACCCTTCAAAAGGGCCCGCAGCAGAGGGAGAACGATTCCGCGAGTTCTGGAATTTGGTCTTTACCCAATACTACCAAGACGAGAACGGCAACCTTTCTGATTTACCCAGAAAGAACATCGACACAGGGCTGGGCCTTGAGCGCATGGCTGCCATCATGCAAGGAAAACCCACAAACTTTGAAACGGATCTTTTCCAGCCCATCATAGAAGCCATTGGGCAGCTAACTGGCAAGAAATACGAAGAAAACTTAGTCGCTTTTCGTGTTATTGCTGACCACATAAGAGCACTCACCTTTGCCATAACAGACGGTGCTGTTCCCTCCAATGAAGGCAGAGGTTATGTTATAAGACGTATTGCTCGCCGCTCGGTCAGGTACGGACTACAGCTTGGTAAAGGAGAACCATTCCTCTACAACATTGTGCCCGTTGTCGTTGAACACTATAAGAACTGGTACCCGGAACTCATCGGTGGCCAAGACCTTTCCATGAAACTCATCAAGCAGGAAGAAGAAGCGTTCCTGCGCACCCTTAGCAGTAGCCAGCGCTACCTAGATGAAGTAGTCCAGCAAATAAAAAAGCAGGGCATCAAAGAAGTGCCTGCTGAAGAGGTATTCAGGCTTTACGACACCTACGGCTTGCCTTTGGACACCATTGACGATGTACTGCAGGAAAATAACCTTAGCACAGACAAAGAGAAGCTAAACCAAATCATCGAGCAGTACAAAGAACAGTCCAGAGCCTCTTGGAAAGGCGGAGAAGCAGTTCTCACCGACACCATTTTTACTCGTCTTGTGGGCAACATAAAGACTGAGTTCACCGGGTATGACCAGTTGGAAGGCAGCTCCACCATCATTGCAACGGTAAAGGATAATAGCCGAACAGAGCTTCACGAAGGCGATGAAGGTGCCATCATAGTGGAGCACACCCCCTTCTACGCTGAAAGTGGAGGACAAGAAGCAGACCACGGCATTATCACCACTGAAACAGGCACGTTCTTCGTAGATGATGTGCAGAAGGTGTTAGGCGGCAATGTCATTGTGCATTACGGGAAGGTAATTTCAGGTGTCATTAAAGAAGGACAGGAAGCCTCTTTGCAGGTGGACGCAGAAAGACGTAAAGCCATGCAAAGGGCACACACGGCCACTCACCTTTTGCATGCAGCTCTTAGGCACGTGCTTGGAGATCACGTCAGACAGGGTGGTTCCAAAGTCGGACCAGATTGGTTCCGCTTTGACTTTAGCCACTTTGAAAGCATGTCCCCTGCCCAGATTCAAGAAGTGGAGCGTTTGGTTAACGAGCAAGTACTGGAAAACAAAGAGGTGAACATATTCTTCACCAGTTTGGATGAAGCAAAGAAGATGGGTGCCATGGCGCTCTTTGGGGAAAAATATGGTGAAACCGTTAGAGTGGTGCAGGTGCCCGACTGGTCCATGGAACTTTGCGGCGGTACTCATGCAAAGCGAACGGGCGACATTGGTTTGTTCCATATCATAAGCGAATCAGCAAGCAGTCAAGGTATAAGAAGAATTGAAGCCATCACAGGAAAAAAGGCGCTGGAGCATATGTGGAATTTAGAAAAGTTGGTGAAAGATGTAGCAGAGGAGCTGGATACCTCCAAAGACATGGTGGTGCAAAAACTACAAAAACTGAACCAGGACTTAAAAGAAAAGGACAAAGAAATCAAGCACCTTGTTGAGCGGGTGCACACTGCTGAAGGAAAAGAACTCTTTACCAAAGCGGAGGAGATAAACGGTGTTAAATTCATAAATGCTGTATTCCCACCCAGAGACCCCGGTTCACTCATCATTGCTGTTGATGCCATGAGAAGCTTTAACAAACCCTTTGTGGCAGCTTTGGGAACCTTGAACGATGAAAAACCCGTCTTGGTCTTGGCAGCTTCACCTGATGTGGCAGAGAAGGTAAACCTCCGTGAAGTAGTGAACATTGCAGCTTCCTACATAGGAGGTAAAGGTGGCGGACGCCCCACGTTGGTGCAAGCGGGAGGCACTGATGCATCTCGCTTGTCCGTGGCAGTGCAGCAAGCCATCTACGAATGTAAAAGGAGGCTTGGTTTAGCATGAGTGTTAACAATAACGCCACACACATAAAAACTCGATTTGCTCCTTCACCTACTGGTTATTTGCACGTGGGAGGGGCCAGAACAGCTCTTTTTAACTACCTTTTTGCAAAAAAGTTTGGAGGAACGTTCTTGCTGCGCATCGAGGACACAGACCCGGAGCGCAGTAAGCCCGAGTACTCCGAGCAAATACTGATTTCCATGAAATGGCTGGGCTTGGATTGGGACGAAGGGCCTTACCACCAATCTGAGCGCATGCACATTTATCAGCAGTACACCCAGAAACTTTTGGAGGAAGGTAAAGCTTATCGCTGCTTTTGTACCACCGAGGAGCTAGAGCAGATGCGAGAGCAGCAGCGTCAGCAAGGACTCCCCACACGTTATGATGGGCGTTGTTCCCGACTTACCCAAGAAGAGATTGAAGAGCGGCTCAAGAAAGGCATGCCCTTTGCTGTTAGGCTGAAAGTGCCGCAAGATAGAGGCATAATCGCTTGGGACGACATGGTCAAAGGCCACATTGAGATTAACAGTAGTGAACTGGATGATTTCATCTTGGTGAGGAGCGATGGCACACCTACTTATAACTTCGCCGTGGTCATAGACGACCACACCATGGGTGTTACTCATGTGCTAAGGGGTGAAGATCACATACCCAACACCCCTAAGCAAATCCTTATTTATGAAGCATTGGACTGGGAGACACCCGAGTTTGGACATGTGCCCATGATCTTAGGGAAGGACAAAACCAAACTTTCCAAGAGGCACGGTGCCGTGGGCGTGGAGGCATACCGCGATGAAGGGTTCCTACCTGAAGCACTGTTTAACTTCCTCGCTTTGTTGGGTGCGTCCTACGACCCAGACAGAGAAGTCTACACTAAACAAGAACTCATTGAGCTTTTCGACCCCAAAAAGATTGGCTTGCACCCAGCGGTGTTTGACCCCGATAAGCTCTACTACATTAACCGCGAACACATGAAGATGCTTCCTCCAGAAGAACTTGTGGAGCGCATAAGGCCCTTTGCGGAAGCGAAAGGATTCCAGATTGAACCTTACCACCTAAGGCTGATTCCCCTCTTGGTAGAACGCATGCATACCTTGAAAGACTTTGTTGAACTGGCTGACTACATCTTCACTGACGATTTCACGGTGGATGAAAAAGCACAGGAGCTTTTGACAAAGGATTTGCCACTGGAAGGTTTGGCTGAGCAGCTTGACGCTACGGCGTGGGATGCAGATCACATTGAAGCCGTGCTGAGGCAGTATGCCCAGGACAAAGGCATAAAACCACGCGAATACTTCCCATTTATCAGAGCGGTGATCAGTGGTAAATCGGTGGGACCTTCCCTATTCCACCTCATGGAAGCCATGCCCAAAGACATGGTTCTAAGGAGGTTAAAGAAGAGCTAATGAAGCAAGGCAAAGTTTTCAAAGTAGCTGTATGCTGGTTGCTGATTTCATTACTTGTCTCCAGCATAGTGCCGCTGCAAAGTACGGCTTCAGCTACCTTGCCAGCTAAAGCGCAGCTAAATGTTCCTTACATGAGTCAGCACTACAACATACCAATTGGGTTTAGCCCTTCTCGAGCATGCGGCATAACCTCTGCTGCCATGATATTTGCCTATTATGGAAGAATTGCACCGTTTACCATAACAGGAGCAGACGGGAATCCCACAGACTACGGTTGGTACATGACCCGAGCGTACCGCTACAAATCGCCCTACCATGACGTAATGTGGAAGTACTTTGCTAATCAAGAACACAGGCCAGGCCTGCAGGGCTGGGGAGCTTGGGGCTTCATTTGGCGTAACGGCACCGACAAAACCATAGCTGACATCATACCGTTTTTGAATGCTCATGATATTTCCGCGCAGTTTATAAAGCAGCCTTCAGAGAGCTATGCCAAAAAACTTGTAATGCAGGAGATAGCCGCTGGTAGGCCCCTCATGGCAAACACCGAAATCATAGGGGGGCATTACGTGGTCATCTACGGCTACGATAATACTGGCGAACAGTTCAAGTATTTGGTAAACGATCCATGGAATGGCCGTAAAGCCTATACCTACGAGGAGCTCATGATTTCTCAAATGTATCGCGGGCTCATTCTTACAGCGCCAGCTAACGGTTTTACAGCAAGAGTGCCCTACTCGCCTGGAATAAGCGCAGCCAATAGCTACGTAAAGCCCTTAAGGGGCAGCGCTACTGGACCTTCCACCTTGTACACATATCAGCTACCTTTGGTGGTACCAGAAAAGGTCAGCCCCACAGTCATGGTTTATATCGATGGCAAACCCCATAAAATGCAGCTTGTGGAAGGCACCACTTACACTGGCACATACCAGTACAAGACCACCTTAGAAGCAGGGAACCATAACTACTACTTTGTGGTTACTACGCCCCGCTACACAGTTTGGTTTCCGCCTGACTCAGGCGTTTGGGGACAAAGCCAGGCGCTCTCGCAGTTCAACGGACCGTTCATCGAGGGTACAAAACAAACTACAGCCACTACCTTGGAGCTTCAAGTTATGAACGATAAGTACCTAATCAATGGTGTGCCGAACTTCATGGACATGCCCCCCATCATAAAAAGTGGCAGAACCCTTTTGCCCATAAGCCATGTGGTTAAAGCACTGGGAGGAAGCACTGTTTGGGACAAAGAAAAACAAAAAGTTACCATAACCATGGAAGGAACTAAAAGTGCCACCACTGTGGAGCTTTGGATTGGCAAAAACTACGCCATGGTGAATGGTGTTAAAAAACCCATTGACCTTAGCAGCACCGACGTGGCTCCCATCATTGTGAACAGCCGAACCATGGTTCCTCTACGCTTTGTAGTGGAATCCTTGGGTGCTGCCATAACCTGGAACGACTCTGCAAAAGTAATCACCATAACATATCAAAAGCAATAAAGCGCTCACACCCATAGCAAAATGGGCTTCCCGGGAACTGTTTTCTTGGGAAGCCCATACTTTTCACATTTATATGGGAGGGGGAGTTGGTTAATTTGTTATTTCTTGTAAATCTGGTTAGCTACTTCCTGCTCCTTGGCTTTTAAGAAGTCCTCATCAGCCAAGTAGTAGTGCTTGATGGGTCTCATGGACTCATCAAGCTCGTAAATCAGCGGAATACCCGTGGGAATATTCGTCTTCGCAATTTCTTCACCGCTCATCTTATCCAAATACTTCACAATGGCACGCATACTGTTACCGTGAGCGGAAATGAGTACCTTTTTACCTTCTTTTATGGCAGGTACGATCATGTCAGCCCAATAAGGGACCACACGCGCTTCAGTATCCTTCAAAGACTCGCAAAGTGGTAGTTCGTCTTCAGGCACAAGCGCATAACGTGGATCATTGCTAGGCCACCTTGGGTCTGTCTTTTCCAGTGGTGGCGGTGGTACATCATAAGAACGCCTCCACAGAAGTACCTGCTGCTCACCATATCTTTCGGTCATTTCGGCTTTATTCAAGCCCTGCAGAGCCCCATAATGGCGCTCATTCAGTCTCCAATGCTTGTACACAGGGATCCAATCCAGATTCATCTCTTCAAGCACCAAATTCAACGTTTTAATGGCACGCTTCAGTACGGAAGTAAATGCAACATCAAAGGTGTAACCTTCTTCTTTCAGTTTCTTACCAGCCCAAATGGCTTCTTCCACACCTCTATCGGAAAGGTCCACATCAGTCCAACCAGTGAACAAATTCAGCTTATTCCATTCGCTTTCCCCGTGCCTTATCATGACAACTTTATACATGCCAAATCTCACCTCTAAACTTATTTATAGCACCCAAAAAGTTAATGCTATTTAAATAATTGTGAAACAGTTCATTGCTTATGTCCACTACGCAGCCACTCCTCCACCTTTTTAGCACTCCATGTGTTTATTACGTGATCAGCATCTGCCCAGCCACGCTGAGCCTGAATCACCCCAAGTTCCATGTTAACTAGTTCCTCTGCGTCGTGAGCGTCAGTGCCCAGAGCAACAGGCATGTGGTACTGGGTTACCGCAGTGAGTACACCCACATCATCGATGTCCAAGCGCATGGGCGTGCAGTTGAGTTCAGGCACCACATCATATTTACTGCAAAGCTGCAGTACCTCAGAGGAAGTCACATTTAAACCACCACGTCTGCCAAGTATTCTGCCTGTGGGATGCGCCACAATGTGCGGTTTAGCCTCCTTAAAGGTTTTCTCATAGCGATCCAGTATTTTTTCTTTCTCCTGATTTAGAGCCGTATGTATGGCAGCAATGAGTACCTCCACCCTGTCATCTGTGAAGAGGAAAGTACCATCTGCCTTTATGTTCCCTTCTAAGCCCACAAAGATTCTTATGCCTACGCTTTTTTCTGCCTCTTTAATGGCTGCAATGTAATCGGGTAAGTCTTCGGGTTTTAAGCCGCCAACAACCCCTAAGCCAGTGGCGTGGTCACTAATGACCAGCCATTCGTAACCCATTTCCTTTGCCTTTCTTGCCATGGTTTCCACCGTGTCGGTACCATCGGAAAAAGTACTGTGCACGTGTAAATCGCCTTTTATATCCTTCATCTCCACCAAACGTGGCAGTTTACCCGTCATGGCAAGTTCAATTTCTCCTCTATCTTCCCTCATGGTAGGTGGAATCCAAGGCAGACCCAGGGCATTGTAAATTTCTTCCTCAGTGCGCCCTGCTACCTTTTCATCGGTGTCCATCTTAAAGAGCCCATATTCGTTGAGTTTGTAACCTTTCTTAATGGCAAGCTCCCGCAGTTTTATGTTGTGCGCCTTAGAGCCCGTGAAGTACTGCAAAGCTGCGCCCCACGATTCCACTGGCACCGCTCTTAAATCCACCTGCAAACCGCCAGTAAAAACAGAAGCCTTGGTATCACCTTTGGCGAGCACCTGAGCAACACCCGGCATCTTCACAAAAGCCTCCATGACAGGAACAGGGTCATCAGTTGCCACAAGCACGTCGCAGTCCCCAATATCCGCTCTGCCCCTTCTTAAACTGCCCGCGGGTGCAATATCCACAAACTTGGCATGCCCTTTTAGATACGTAATCACGTTATGAACAATGGGCAGTGCCAGGTACAGCGGAATTCTGCCGCTCAGCTGCCTGTACATCTGTATCCCATCCAAGAGCTTCTTTTCCATTTTTGCACCAAAGCCGCGCAGCCCTTGAAGTTTGTGCTCCACCAAAGCCCTTTCCAGCTCCTCAATACTTTGAATACCAGCTTCCGTGTAAAGGCGCCAAGCCAAACGCGGTCCAATGCCTGGCACTTCCATCATCTCGAAAAGCCCCTTAGGAATGTCTTTGGATATTTCCTCCAGATAAGAACTTTCCCCCGTCTTTAGGTATTCCTCAATTTTTGCAGCTATGCCTTCTCCAATACCTGGAACATTGGTAAGCTCACCACGCTTCCAAATATCCTCAATGGGTTCGGGAATGTTTTCCACCCTCGTAGCCGCTTCCTCATAAGCCCTTATCCTAAAGGTGCTGTCCCCCTTTATTTCCAGTATCTTGGCAATCTGCCTAAGCAAATTAGCTACTTCTTGGTTAGTCATGCCCCTAGTGACCTCCTATTATTTCTGCGCTTTCTAGTCGCAGCTACATTAAGAAAATTGTGCATTTCCATGCTTATGAGTTAATGTTAACACTCATCATTGCTCACAGCAGAATGTAACACAGCTCAATGCTATAATATTTTTATGGCGGAAAAAACATTAGTTATTTACAAACCTGACGCGGTGCGTAGAAACATCATCGGCGAGATAACCACTCTTTTCCAAGACCGCGGTCTTAAATTGGTCGGTGCAAAATTGGGCTGGTATTCAAGAGAATTCTGGGAAGAGTTTTACGCTGAGCACAAAGGTAAGGATTTCTTCGAGCGTTTGGTTAACTACATGTCCAGCGGCCCCATTTTCATAACTGTTTGGTCAGGAGATGACGCTGTTAGAGTGGGTAGGCAGCTGGCTGGTGCAACAGACCCACTACAAGCAGACCCAGGGAGCATTCGTGGACGCTACGGTCTTCCCATGCCCATGAACACAGTGCACTGCTCAGATTCTTTAGAATCTGCCGAGCGGGAAATAAGCTTGTTCTTCAAAGACGACGAAATTTTCGAATGGTAATAAAACGCCTTTTACTTTGCTATGTCATTGAACGCTCGGAGTGCGCTTTCAACCGCTTCGCTCATGTTGTAATACCTGAATTCCCCTACCCTGCCCAAGGGAACCACATGGTATTCTCTGGCTAAATCAGCATACTTAAGCCAAGTCGCTTTACTTTCTTTGGTCAGCACTGGGTAATAACGCTCATCGTTCTCGGTTGTGTATTCCTTTGGGTATTCAAAACAAATGGTAGTGCGTTTTACGTCCACAGGGTGAATGTGCTTGAATTCAATGATGCGTGTGAAATCGTAGTTGTTGGGGTAGTGCACCGTGGCAGCTCCTTGGTAATATTCCACATCATGGGTTTCAAACTGGAAATCCAAGCTTCTAAAAGGAAGTCGTCCAAACTTATAGCTGAACAGCTCATCAAGGGAGCCTGTGTAAATTACGGTGCCGTTGTATTTCTTCCCCATTATGTAAATGCCATCTGCCTTGACCTCTGCAAGTTCCAAAAAGTCCGTGTTCAGCAAGAGCTTTATATTCTTGTGTGAGAGCATCCGCTGAACCATCTGAGTATAACCCTGCTTTGGCACACCTTGAAACCGTGCTGTGTAGTAGCGGTCATCCTTTCCTACCAGTACCGGCACATTAATGGTGGCTTCAGGTTCCATCTCTTCAGGCCTTCTGCCCCACTGCTTCAGCGTGTAGTGAATAAACACCTTGTCATAAACGTACTCACCCAAAAACTGTAAATCTTCATCATCACTCTGGATAAGCTTTGTCACATGCACCTTTGTATTTAAGCCGTAAGCATTTAACAGCTTTTCTTTCAATTTGGAGGCAAGTTCAGCTGGAAACACCATGTCCATGGAATTGAAGTTAAATGGTAGCGGTACCATTTTACCGTCTACCCAAGCTAAAACCCTGTGCTGGTAGTA